>JBCCKB010000271.1:0-4815 GCA_039027595.1 Pseudomonadota bacterium
CAGCTCTCAGGGGGCGCGCCGCCCGCCTCGGTCCGCCGAGCAATGAACTCCTGCAGCGACGCTACGCGCGCTGGATCCGCGGGTGGCGGAACCGCATCGGTCAAAATGCGCTGCCATTGTCCCGTGGCGCGTTCCGTGGCCTCCACGCGACCCCGCTCGACCCATGTCCCATAGTTCGACCAGTCTGCATTAAGGGGCTCGTAGAACTCGGTTTGATACCGCTTCATGGTCTGACCAGCCGCGAAGAAATGTCCGCCGGGCTGCACTTCGGCTAGAGCATCGAGCCCAATGGCCGCGTCACCGGCCTCGGTTGGCGCGCAAAGGTCGGCAACCATCTGCACCGCCTCCATGTCGGTGATCAGCTTCTCGTAGGAAATCGTGAGCCCCCCTTCGAGCCAGCCGGCCGAGTGAATCACCACGGTTGCTCCAGCCAAGAGACACCCCCAAAGCCCAAATTGTGTCTCATGTGCGGCTTGAACGTCCGAGACCGCTGCCGCCGATCCGCTGGCACATCGCCAAGGAAGACCGATGCGCCGCGCCAATTGCCCCGAGAGCAGGGACGCGCGGAAATGCTCTGGCGTCCCAAATGCAGGGGCGCCCGATTTCATATCCACGTTTGATGTAAACGTCCCATAGCAAACAGGTGCGCCCGGTTTCGCTGCCTGGGTCAGGACGATTGCCGCCATCGCCTCGGCGTGGCTTAACGTCATCGCCCCCGCCACAGTAATCGGCGCCATCGCTCCCATCAGCGTAAAGGGTGTGACGATCGAGACCTGACCGGAACGCGCAAAGTCAATCAGCCCTTGCGCCATGGGAACATCAATCTGACGCGGAGAATTCGTGTTTATGATTGTGTAGCAATGGGATGCCGCGTGAAACTCATCTTCAGAGAGACCCCGGTAGAGTTTGAGCATCTCAAAGCTCTCGGCGACCTGCGGTTTGCCTCTCGAAAAAATGAACGGAAGCTTGTCTGAGAGCGTGAGTTGCGCCTCAAGCGTAAAATAGTGCCGGACATTTGGCGCCACGTTCTGTGGCTCGACCAAAGGCGGAACCATATGGAGCGCATCGAAGGCCTGCGTCAGGGTGACCAGCTCTCGGAAATCCACGTCTGTGCCGGGCCGACGTCCCCGGACCAGATCCGTGGCGTGCGGACAACCGGCACCTGGCTGAAATATGAGCCGACCGAGTTCCATGTGCAGGTCCCGCTCCGGCACACCGGCACGGAGACGAAAGGACTTTGGCGCGCTCAGAAGTGCCCCTTCGACGATATCACGCCCAATGCGCACCATCTCGGTGTCGGGATCGACCAAAGCTCCGGCAGATGCAAAAAGTTCCCGCGCCTCGGGCAGCAGTACCTTGACGCCCAGGTCCTCCAAGACGCTTAGGGCGGCGATATGGACCGCCTCAAGTTCATCCTCGCTCACAGCATTCATCACTGGAAACGGATTTTTTAGGTCGCGGTAATTGACCTCGCGCACGGGCGCGGCCTCTGTTTGCCGACGCCGTCGTACGCGGGTCCGTTCGGCGGTGTCCCTCATCCCCGCATCGCTGCTCCTGCGGGATCATAGGGCGACGGAGCAATCACCTTGGCCATGCGCGCCTCACCTACAACATGCACCATAAGCTCAGTGCCTTCGGCGCATTGGGGTGTGTCGACAAGCGCCATCGCCAACGACTTTTGCAGTGTGTGCCCATAGCCACCTGAGGTGATGAAGCCAACTCGCGACTCGTTCGACCAGACCGGCTCGTAGCCGGAGGCATCGGCATTGCCTTCTTGAAGCTCCAAGGTCACCAGTTTTTGTGCGGGACCGTTGCCGTCACGCTCGATCATCGCTGGCCCCCGTCCCAGGAAGTCACCCTTGTCCCAGGCAATCCATCGATCCATGCCAACCATCGCGGGCGTCCGATCCTGCGTGAATTCCGCCGACCAAATCCCGAAGCTCTTCTCCAGCCTGAGCGAGAGAAGCGCGTTGAAGCCCACCTCCTTGAGCCCCAGCCCCTCGCCTGCTGCGAGAAGCGTCCGGCGAAGCGCGATGTGGTCTGCCGCTCCGCAATGGATCTCGTAGCCAAGCTCGCCGCAAACCGAGAGCCGCCCGACCTTCGCGCGGACAAGCCCGATATCGAAGGTGCCGCAGCCCATAAAGGGCAAGTCCGCAACCGGCCCGTCGGTCACCCGCGCCATCACCTCACGCGATTTTGGCCCAGAAAGCGAGAAGCCCACGGTGGCGTCGCCCAGATCACGGATCTCCACGCCCTCGTCCATGTGATCGTGGAACCAACGCAGGTGCCATTCGCGCAAGTAGTAGGACCCCATGATCCACCATGTGCCGTCGCCCCAGTTGAAGACCGTGAGATCGCCCTTCATCTTGCCCTCGGGCGAGAGCATGGGTGCCAGCCGCGCGCGCCCTTGCCCGGGAAGCTTCGAGGCCATGATCCGGTCGAGCCAAGCCTCCGCGCCCGGTCCCGTCACCTCGAAGCGGGAGAAGCCCGAAATATCCAAAAGACCAACGGCTTCACGCACGGTCCTACACTCAGCGTCGACAATATCGAAAGCGTTCGAGCGCCGGAGCGTCGGTTCTTCCTGGAAGCCATCGGGCGCGAAATAGAGAGGCACCTCGAGCCCCCAGCTCACGCCCCATCGGGCGCCCGCTGCGGTCATCTCCGAATGCGCTGGCGCCATCTTTAAGGGACGCCCGGCGGGCAGCTGTTCGTTGGGGTAGGTCATCACGAACCGGCGAGAATAGAACTGCCCCGTCGTCTGCTTGATGTACTCCTTGTTCGAGGCGAACTCCCCATAGCGCGCAATGTCCATGGGCCAGGCATCGGCCTCTGTGTCGCCGTGGATCATCCATTCGGCCAGCGTCTTGCCGACGCCGCCCCCTTGCAGGAAACCCGCCATCACCCCGCAGGCGAGCCAATAATTCGGCACGCTCCGCACCGGCCCCACCAGCGGGTTGCCATCGGGCGAGAAGGTGAACGCCCCATTAACCCAATTCCGGATCCCCACCTCGTTCAGGCAAGGATAACGCTGGAAGGCGAGCGTGAGCTCGTTCTCGATCCGGTCGGTGTCTTCCTGGAGAAGCTCGATCCCGTATTCCCAGGGCGCTCCGTCCATCATCCAATGCTGGTGGTTGATCTCGTAGATCCCCACCAGGATCCCCTTCTGGTCCTGGCGCATATAGGTGAAGCCTTCGAGGTCCACCGTCATTGGCACCTCGAAATCAAGCGCGGCCACTTCGGGGATCGTCTCGGTCAAAAAGTAGTGGTGTGCCAGCGGCGAGACGGGCAGCTCAAGCCCCACCATCCGCCCGCATTGCTTGGCCCAGAGACCGCCCGCATTCACGACATGCTCGGCCTTGATGGTGCCCTTCTCGGTCACCACGTCCCAGTGACCGCCCTTCCAGTGCAGCTCCAGCACCCGGTTGTGCTCGATGACCTCGGCGCCCCGCATCCGCGCGCACTTGGCATAGGCGTGTACCGTACCCGTTGTGTCGACAGAGCCCTCCCGGTCGGCCCAAAGTCCACCGATGACCCCGTCCACATCCATGATCGGACAGGACGCCTTCACCTCCTCGGGCGTCATAAGGTGGCAGTCCTCGATCCCGATCGACTGGAAGATCCGGTAGGCCGATTTCAGCCACTCCCAGCGCTCGGGCACCGAGGCGATGGTCACACCTCCGGTCATGTGGAGCCCGATGGACTGGCCGCTCTCCTTCTCTATCTCGGAGAGAAGATCGATCGTATAGCCCTGGAGCGCGGCCATGTTCGGATCAGCGTTGAGCGCGTGCACACCGCCCGCCGCATGCCAAGAAGACCCCGCCGTCAGCACGTTCCGCTCGATGAGCGCAATATCGGTCCAGCCGAACTTCGCGAGGTGATAGAGCACCGAAGTCCCCACAACGCCGCCGCCGATCACCACCACGCGGTATTCAGATTTCATGACCGAGCCTCCCTGCCGACATTTTCTGGGACGCTAGGCGATTCTCGGCAACCCTGTCTAGACAGTTCTGTACAGAGACGCCTAGTACACGCGTTGGCAGCGCTGAGACGTGCCGGCCGCGTAGTCCGTTTGGAGCGCGGGTGCGTAAGTTGCCGCTGGTCCACTTAGAGGATGTTTTCAGGCGCGGGAGGCCGGTAGCCAAGGGCGCTGCGCGGTCGGACAGTGTAATCGCGCCATGGCTCGATAACGATCTGGGTCTCGCGGAACCTTGCATTACGCGGCGCGGTGATGGCCGAACGCGCAGCGCTCGCAGTCCACCGGGCTCGAACCAATGGCGCCACATTTTGGTGCCGCCAAGCGTCCGCCCTCCGCGGTCGCTAAACTACTTGCGGAGCGACGGGCTCAGGCGTTTCCCTGTGCGGCTGATGTCCATATTAGCTTGTCGAGCGTCAGGTCTGAGAGGGCACGCCTCCGCCGAGCATTCTCTTTATGCAGCTGTTTCAAGCGCTTCGCCCGATCACAGGTCGTTCCGCCATCCTATCGGCGCCAACCGCAAAGGTCTGCTGCGTCCCGCCGATCGGGCCAATGGCCCCCTCAAAGCTTTTGCCTTGCCCTTGGAGCACCTCAACCCGCCGCCGCGTAAATACGGTGTTGTCGGACTTTTCTCTCTTCCCGGCAGTCCTTTGGTTCTGCAATCCGCGCGGCAGAACTGTACCAGTTGCTCGACCACCTCGGTTAGGGCGTTCCAGAGCCAGAAGCTCGGGGGTTTTAGTCCTCGATCGGGCGACAGCATGTGTTGATCGAGGACCTCGTCGGGGGCCCGTCTAACGACCCCAAGGTAGAGGGACACGCGCATTGGCATCGCCGCGCGCGCC
>JBCCKB010000272.1:0-4790 GCA_039027595.1 Pseudomonadota bacterium
GCCCGCCCGAGTGAAGCCCTGACCCGGAAGATCGGGCGCGACGACGTGAAAACTGTTCGCAAGGCGCGGAAAAAGCCTCCGCCAGCTTTGCGTCGCGCCGCCTGCGCCATGGAGCAAAAGCAGACACCGTCCTTCGCCCGCTATCTGCACATGCCAGCGATGCGGCGCACAGTCGACAAAGTGCGAATGCTCGGCGTTGGGCCAAATCTCGCTGTCGCGGGCCCAGTCCATGGCTAGATCGTGGTCGCGTCACGCAAGGCGGCACCCAGCCGTTCCGCATCAGCGCGAGGCATGGGGAGATACGGTGCGTCAAGTGTCTCGGAAAGACCCTTGAGACCTGGCTGCGGTCGGGCACCGGTGTCAATCACGAGGGCGGGAATATCGTCGCCCCGGATCAAGCGGGCCACATCATCCGCATCTTCGGCCGCTGCCTTGCGGTCCCCCCGACCATCAAGCGCTACGTTTCCACGCCCGTCTGTCAGGACCGCGATGGTTGGCGTCATACCCTTGCCGCGGGCGCCTTTTGCCGTTTGAAAGGCAGCCATCAGGCCGGATGCAAGGGGCGTACCACCGCCCCCGGGGAGGGCCTGGAGCCGGCGTTTCGCCTGAACCAGGGAGCGGGTGGGCGGCAGGAGCATTTCGGCGCCCTTTCCCCGGAAGGCCACGAGCGCGACATGATCACGCCGTGCGTAGGCTTCTGATAGCAGTATTTCGACGGCGCCCTTGGCCTCCGCCAGCCGCGCCACGGCCGCGGAACCCGAAGCGTCGACAGTGAAAATCAACAGACGGCTCGTGCGTTCCTCGAAGGTCCGAACGCGGATATCCTCGCGACGAACGAGCACGCCAGACGCGCCTGGTTGCACGCTCCGGCGCAGACGTTGCCATGGAGCTGCCGCGCGCAGCGTCGCGATGATATCGATCCGTGCGTCGCCGCGTGCGCGGCCAGGCCGAGACGGCAGCGGGCGACCGCGACCAAGACCCCGTTTACTGTCGCCCGAACCCGATGTGGTCTGACCACCAACCCGCGTGCGACCCGTGGCGAGACTTGCCAGGAGCCCTTCGGGGAGTGCCGCGCGCGCTGCCTCGACAATCATCTCATCGGATGCCTGGGTTTTCGCCTCTTGGGCGTCCTGCGCGTTTTCAGGAGGCGCCTGCGTGGTCTGATCCGGCGCTTCATCGGGGCTGTCAGGTGCGATGCGGGCTCGGTGAGCGTAGACCAACCGTGCCGCGGCTGACAGGTCTTCGGCCAAAATCACTGCTCGGTCCGCAAGCGCGGCATGGGCCCGTGCGGCCGCGAGCGCAAACACTGGCGCCCGCAGACTCTCAATCCCGAGCCGTGCCGCCGCCACCGTGAGCGCGGCAACCTGATCCGGGCTGAAGGCCAGATCCGCGAGCCTGCCCGGCGCCAGGGCGCGATCGTCCAACGCACCGGGAAGGTCCATGAGCGCTGCGCGCGGAATGCCGGTGAGATCCACCGCGAACGCCAATCGTTCGATCAGGGCGGCGGGCGCGGCCTCTTCTTCTGTGCCTTCGTCGAGGGCGATGAGCATCGTTTGACGCTCATCGAGCGCACCCCCAAGATGGGCAGCGAGCCGGGGACCTGTCCGCTCGGCCATGCCAAGAAGAAGCGCTGGCGAACGCGACAATAGTCCCTCGGACTTGACCACGTAACCGGAGGCGAGTGTTTCAGTGACGTCAATTCCGCCCAAGAGTGTCGCGTCGTCCGTCCCGGGAAAGATCTTTCCCAGAGGCGTCGGTAGCCCTCTCGCCCAGCCAAGCACGTGGTCGCAGACAGGCCCGGGGCGCGCGCGCAACCAAAGTCCGCCAAGACCCGCGGGATCAATCGCCAGCAAGCGTAGGGCCAGGCGGGCCCTGGAGAGGGCGTCAGCGCACTCCGCCATCACTCCGCCGCGGTTTGAAAGGATCCAAAGAGCTCTCCCACCGCGCGCGTGACCCGCTGGCCCGATCCCGCCTCATCAAGCGGATCGCGGCGGAGCCTGTGGCGGAGCGCGGGCGGTGCAAGCTGGCGCAAATGCGCCCGGTTGACTTGGGGTTCGCCTTCAAACGCCGCCAATGCCCGCGCGGCCTTCAAAAGCGTCAACTCGCCCCGCAACCCATCCGATCCGATCGCCACGCAGATTTCCGCGCAGTCGCGCACCGCCTGGTCTGGCGTTACGATGCGCTCCAGGGCGTCGCGGGCCTTAAGGATGCGCCGGCGCAGCTTGCCATCCTGTCGGCGCCAGCGCTTGAGGAACGCCTCGGTGTCGCGCTCATAGGCTTCGCGGCGCCGGATCACCTCGATGCGCAGCTCTATGTCGCGAGGAGAGGTGACCTCGACCGAGAGGCCGAAGCGGTCCAGCAGCTGAGGCCGGAGTTCACCCTCCTCGGGATTCCCCGATCCCACAAGAACGAAGCGCGCCGGATGCCTAATCGATAGGCCCTCGCGTTCGATGACGTTCTCGCCTGATTGGGCGACATCAAGCAGGAGATCAACGACGTGGTCCTCAAGCAGGTTCACCTCGTCAATGTATAGATAGCCCCGGTTGGCTCGCGCCAGAAGCCCAGGCTCAAAGGCCTTCTCGCCCCGGGTGAGCGCGCGCTCGATATCAAGCGCGCCCACCACCCGGTCCTCGGTCGCGCCCAGCGGCAGATCGATGACCGGGGTGGGGCGTTTCAGCACGCGTTTCGACCCTAATTCGACCCAATCCGGGCAGTCACCAACGGATTCGGAGTTCACTGGGCAGGACGCAACCGCGCGAATCGGCGGCAGGAGAGCCGCAAGACCGCGCACCGCCGTCGACTTGCCGGTGCCCCTGTCACCAAAGACCAGAACACCTCCGATGCCGGGGTCGATCGCCGTGAGGACCATTGCGAGCTTCATTTCGTCCTGGCCGACGATTGCCGAGAAGGGAAAGGCGTTGGTCATGCCGCGCTCCTGTTCAATCTATCGAGCGGGCTTTCGCCGCCCCATCTTCCCGCATCGCCGAGCACCCGGAACCGGGCATAAAGCTCCTCTCGAAACCAGGCGCCTTCCCTGACCGCGCGAATAGCCTCGGCATGGGGGCCATTTTCCCGCGCAAACGCTGCCATCGCGCTTTTGTCGGGCCAGATCGAAAACGTCACCTGGTGGAGCCAGGGGACTTCGCCGATGCCGATCTTGAAGATCACATTTGGGTCCGAACCGATCATCTCCTCGATATCCGGAACGCGGCCCCAGAACTGCGTGAGAACCCGCGGTTTTATGGTCGCGCGCGTGAGCGCCGCCACTGGTCCCACGCCAACGCCGCCCGAGGCCTCGAAGGGACGGCGTCCCGACCACGCGCCCCGCGCCGATGTGGCAGATATAAACACTGTCCAGGCCTCCTCGGCCCGCGCGCGCCAGCGCCGAAAGAGCGGCTCCGTTCCTGTCCTCGCCCGGGCCGTTGCTTCGTCGGGCCAGGTGGCGAGAATCGCCCAAACGGCGGTATTGGGGACCGGCGTGAACCCTTCGCCCGTTCCAGAGCCGCAGAGCTTCCAAAAGCCGATATCCTGCATTGTCATAAGCGCCGGACGGGCAATCGCCATCTGCCCGAACACCCAAAGTCGGGCACGGACGGACCCAAAGCGAAAGAGGCTCAGGCTGACGGTCTGAATGGTTGATCTCCACGCGCTGTCAACTTAGTCTGACATCAATTCCACCTCTTGCAAAGGAAACTTATGTTGCGACATGAGCGCGCAGGAGAGATATTGTAAATCAAACTAGACAGTCGTAGGGTCGATCCATGCTTGACCGACCGGTTCACCGCTCAGAGGTTCCCCACGCCGTTGTGATCGGCGCCGGCCTGGGCGGACTCGCGGCTGCGATGCGGCTTGGCGCAAAGGGATACCGCGTCACCGTCCTTGACCGACTAGACAGCCCCGGCGGCCGCGGCTCTGCGATCTGGAATGACGGGCACAGGTTTGATCTAGGCCCAACAATCGTCACCGTGCCACAAGTCTTTCGCGAGCTTTGGGCCGCGTGCGGTCGCAACTTCGACAGCGATGTCGATCTTCGCGCGCTCGATCCCTTCTACGAAATTCGTTGGCCCGACGGGTCCCGGTTCGTTGCTCGCCAGTCCACCGAGGCAATGCGAGCCGAAGTCGCACGCCTCTCTCCGAGCGATCTGGCGGGCTACGAGCGTTTCCTGTCTGACAGCCATAAGCGTTACGAGTTTGGCTTTGAGGATCTTGGCCGCCGCCCCATGAACGTGCTCTGGGAGCTGATCAAGGTGCTCCCGACCTTTGCGAAGCTGCGGGCGGACAGATCCGTTTATGCCCATGCCGCTCGGCGGGTCCAGGACGAACGCCTACGAATGGCCTTGTCGTTCCACCCGCTTTTTATTGGCGGCGACCCCTTCCACGTCACGTCCATGTACATCTTGGTCAGCCATCTCGAAAAGGAATTTGGGGTGCATTATGCGATGGGCGGTGTGGCCGCGCTGGCCAAGGCCATGGCGGATGTTGTGGCCGATCAGGGCGGGCTTGTGCGTTACGGCGCCGAGGTGGACGAGATCCTGCTTGCGCAGGGCGCGGCCCAGGGGGTTCGGCTCGCCACCTCCGAGACAATCGCGGCTGATGTCGTGGTGTCGAACGCCGATGCGGGTCACACCTATGACCGGCTTTTGCGGAAACAGCGTCGGCGCCGTTGGACAACCAGGCGCCTGGCGCGCTCACGCTGGTCGATGGGGCTGTTCGTCTGGTACTTCGGGACGCGCGGGACGCGCAGTCTCTGGCCAGACGTGGGCCACCACACAATCCTGAACGGACCGCGC
>JBCCKB010000273.1:0-4786 GCA_039027595.1 Pseudomonadota bacterium
ACGCCTACGGTGGCGACGCGCAATCACCGATGATTGCAAAGCTCTTGGAAGACGCTCTGGGAACAGATCTGCGCGCAGAAGGATTTCCCGAAAGGCTTTGACCGCAGGTGGCTTGACGCGGCAAGAGAACGGGAACGTGCTTTCCCACACCGGGCGCACGGCTCGGGTTAGCTCGCCTCCAGGACGCCACTCGCTTGGGCCAACATCGCCAGACTGCGCCGGACAATCAACTAAATGGGCGTCGAACCGGCACGGGGCGAAGACGAAGCGTTCAAGTACCGGACCGCCCAGATCCTGAAGGGCGCCAGGGCCTCGCTGGGATCATCGGCGAAGCCCGCCGGGCTTCACGGGTGCACGCGCCCATCATTAAGTCCCGATAAAGCTCCGAGAGCCAAGCGCCAGCGCGGTGGTCACTGTTCTTGCAGTGGGCCAATGGACGCCCGTGAAGGCCCTGGGAACCCGATACGGGCGCAACGGGTTGCAGAACACGTCGCGACAGGAGCAGCGCGGGCTCAGGTCGATGTCCCAAATCTACGCTCGCTGCCCGAAACTGCCTCAACCGCGTCCAGGGGCAGGTCTTTCGTGCCCAGGATGCCCAGCTTTGAAGCGCGCAAGCTTTCCGGATCATGGTGAACGAAAACGCACCCAAAATTTACGAATTCTCCCCTAGAACCTCTTTTATCGCTCGGTTCGGGGTTTCTCCTGCGGGCACCAGATGGAGAATCCGACGTGGACCAGACGACCAAAGACTATTCCTTGGAGGAGCAAAGCGTTTTTGCGTCTTCCTATGAGGCCACCGACAGTTCCACGCGGATGCTCGATAAAATCTTGCGCTACACCGGGCTTGGCTACCCGGTGCACTTGCGCGGACCTTCCGGCGTCGGCAAAACGGCCACCGCTATCGAAGCCGCGCGGCGGATCGGACGCCCGGTAAGCTTCATCTCCGGCAGCGCTGACCACAGTCCAGAGAGCCTGATCGGCACGAGCGCGGGCGTTCAGCGGAGAAGCACGGTGGACCGCTACATCACCAGTGTGCGCAAAACCAGCTCGGAAGAGCGTGATCTTTGGATAGACGAGTCGCTGACAACAGCCTGCAGCGAGGGCCATACGATGATCTATGATGAGTTTCATCGATCGCCCGCAGAGGCCACCTCGCCCCTCCTCTCCGTTCTCCAAGAACGCGTTCTGGTCATGCCAAACAAAGCCCATGGAACGCCGGTGATGCCAGTTCACCCGGATTTCCGACTGATCCTGACGTCCAACACCCGTGATGAACTTGCCGCGGGGCACATTCTCGACGCGGTTATGGACCGGCTCGTGACGCTAGACATGGTCCATCCCGACGCAGCTTCAGAAATCCGGATCCTCACCGGGACAACTGGAATAGACGCCCGGGGAGCCGAGCAGATTATCTCAATCGTTCGGGATCTTCGCCAACATAAGAAATGCGCCCACCCCCCCTCGCTGAGGGCCGCCCAGATGGTGGCGCGCGCCGTGGTGAGCTTTAACTTGCAGATCAGTCCTGAAGAGCCTGAATTCGTTGAGGTATGTGAAGATGTGCTTGGGAGCAAGCTCAACCTTCCAGCGCAAGATCCCACGCAGAAGACCCAGGAGATCCTGCGCGTCCTGGGCACACCAAAGGCGCGCGCTGTCAGCGGTTAGAATCCGAACAGAGCGGCAATACTCAATAGTTTGAGCAATCTCTCTTAGTAGATTGTTTTAATTCAAAGTATTGTATAATTCCCATTAAAGCAGTGCGGTGATCCTGTGTTCCTTGCGAGATCGATCTGGCAGCACGGGGGCTCCCTAGCCAGTCAAAGCCGCCCAGCGTTTCGCCAAGTTTCAATCTGCTCACGGCTCACCTCGAAATGCATCGAGTCCTCGCGCCCATAGGCCGCGCCCCAGACCCAACCCTCCGCGAGAAAGAAATCCTTCATAATCAGCAAGCCGAGTTGGGTCTTGCCGTCGCCGAAAACATCGAGTTGCCCGTCTATATTGATATCTACCGCGAGCCCAAACGCGTGGGTTGAGGTTCGGCCGCGAGAGCCGCGGATTTGACGCACGCAAAGCGACCCCGCCGTATTGACGCGATCGAGCAAGTCCCGGTCGGTGCGCCCCACCTCCTCGAAAATCGACCGTAGGCTTTCAACCGCAGGCGCGAGCATATTGACGTCGATAGGCCCAACGCTTTCCCGCCTCAGGAGTGCCGAAAGCTCGGGATTCGTCATTGGCTCGCACGCGTCCGACAAGGTTTCGCGCGGCCGCCCCAAGAACTCCTCAAGAAACGAGGGACTCGCAACGGTCAACCCTTGGTTTAGCGTTCGTCTATCGGGGATCAGGACAGTCGAGGCATAGTCGCCCGCAATCGCGTTCTCGCCGTCGTCGTAGATTGTTCCCTCCAGAGGCTCCGATGGCGCCGCGCGGGTCTCTTCGAGCCGCCGGATCTCGCTTCGGAGGGCCGAAATCTCGCTCCGAAGCTCCTCTATGAGCCCTTCAAGCTTGATAATCCGAATACGCGCATCGGAATCAACGATGGCCGCGCCGCCGCCTCCCGCTTCGACAAACGCTCGATCATCCTCCGGGAGCATTGTCGAAAGCACAAACCATGCAACGCCAGCCACCAGCACAACGATCAGAGTGGCAATGAGGCCAATCACAATGCGCATGGCGCCCCTTTAGTCCTGCCCGGATTGTTTCCGAATAAAAGGTGATCGAGCCACCAGGCCCTGTCAATGCACAGGGAACGAACCGCTAACCTTCGCAACGACAAGAATATTGGCATACAACCGCCTTTCCTGTAGCGTCGCCGTGAACCCCATGGCATTCGAGTATCGGATCATGACGTCCCCATTCGCCCCCTTCGCCCTGGCCACCCTGGCCGCTCTTGCATTGCCCATCGCCGCAGTCGCGCAATCAGCTGACACGATGTCTGAGGACGAGATCGCAGAGCGGTTTCAGAACCAAAAGACCCGCAGCCTGGTTCTGGCGCCGGTGAGCAATCCAAACGCAGACACGGATACAACGAGCACCGCCAATGTGGCCTCGGCGCAACCGACCACGGAAATCGCACCTGCCGGCGGGGAGGTCTTTGTCAATATCTCCTTTGATTTTGACTCGGCGGTCCTGCGCGAGGACCAAAAGCCCAAGCTCACAAAGCTCTGCAACGTGATCAATGAGATCGACATCGATGTCTTCGAGATCATTGGCCACACCGACAGTTCAGGGTCGGCGGAGTACAATCAGCGCCTGTCGCGGCTTCGCGCGGAAGAGGTGAAGCGCTACATGGTCACCGATTGCGGAATTTCGGCTGGCCGGCTCCTCGCGGTTGGTCTTGGCGAAAGCGACCCGCTCAACACCGAAAATCCCCGTGCGGACGAAAACCGGCGGGTCGAGTTCCAGGTGTCGAGCTGATCACCGCACCGGTGACGGCTTCGGGAGGGGGCGGATGAGCGACACGCGCGCCGGCGCGATCTTTCAAGTCGGCGATCTGTTGAACAACACCTATCGGATCGAAGCCGTCTTGGGCCGTGGAGGAACGTCCGAGGTCTACCAGGCACGAAGCGAGATCTCTGGACATCGGGTGGCCTTGAAGGCGCTGCGGTCGGAGTTTTCCGACAACGAGGACTTCCTCAACCTCATGACACGTGAGGAAGGGATCCGCGAAATCCGCCACGATGCCATCGTGCGATATTACCACAATCAGCGCACAGCGGATGGCGTTGTCTTCCTGATCATGGACTATGTCGAAGGTCCTGGGCTCGAGCGTAAAATGAAGGAGGGCGGCATGGCGGCCGCCGAGCTCCTTGTTGTTGCCGAGCGTGTGGCGGAAGGTCTGAAGGCGGCGCATGATAAGAACATCGTTCACCGAGACCTCTCTCCGGACAATATCATCTTACGAGGCGGGGCCCCGTCGGATGCGGTGATCATCGATTTCGGCATTGCGAAGGATTCCAATCCTGGCGCTGAAACGGTGGTTGGAAATGAATTCGCCGGAAAATACGCCTACGCAGCGCCCGAGCAGCTTTCCGGCTCCGCAGATGCGCGCTCGGATATCTATGCGTTGGGCGCGCTTCTGCTCGCCACCTTCCGTGGAGCGTCACCGAGTGTGGGCCGCAACCCCTTGGAGGTCATAGAGGGCAAGTCCGCGCCACTCGACACGTCCGGTGTTCCGGAGCCTCTTAAAGGGATCATAGACCGGATGACCGCCGTGGATCCTGCGGCGCGATTTCAAAGTGCGGGCGCGCTGTTGTCTGCGATCCGTGGCGGCGAGACGCCTGAGGCGGAAATTGGAGGACCAGACAGCGACGACGCGACCGTGGTGGCCCCCCTCGCTCCCAAGGCTCCGGGAAAAGGCGCGGATCCGTCTCGGAAAGCCGGTAAGCGCAGCGTGCTTCTCCCCCTCGTAGCTGTCTTGGCCATCGCGGGTGTCGGCGCAGGTGCCTACTTCTCGGGTCTCCTGGATCAGGTGATCTCGCCCCTGCCGGTTGCGGATCCGTACACATTGGTGGTCGAGCAGCCCGCAGACGGGCCGCCAATGGCGGCGGGTTACGTGCCCGACGGTACGATCCAAACGGCGTTGAACGATCTCATGGAGCTTAAGGGGGGCACCGCGGACCTCTCCCTCGCGCGAGGCGACATCGAGGCGGAATGGGCGGGCGAAGTCCTGGCTCTCCTTGAGGTGCTTGCACCGCTACCCGAATGGCGCGCCGAGGTAACCGGGAACAGCATCGCCGTCTCGGGCATGACTGAAGACCGAACCGAGCAGCAGCTTTTGAACGGGCTTGAC
>JBCCKB010000274.1:0-4740 GCA_039027595.1 Pseudomonadota bacterium
GACGATCAAGGCCACGGCCTCCTCCTCGTCCATGCCCCGCTGGCGGCAATAGAACATCTGGTCGTCATCCACCTTGGATGTCGTCGCCTCATGCTCCACCCGGCTCGAGTTGTTCTTGACCTCGATGTACGGCACCGTGTGAGCTCCGCATTTATCCCCAATCAAAAGACTGTCGCACTGGGTGTAGTTCCGGCTGTCCTTGGCCTTGGGATGCATCGAGACAAGCCCGCGATAGGTGTTCTGCGCGCGCCCGGCCGAGATGCCCTTGGAGACGATCCGGCTTTTCGTGCCTTTGCCCAAATGCACCATCTTTGTGCCAGTGTCGGCCTGCTGGTAATTGTTGGTGATCGCGATCGAGTAGAACTCGCCCTGGCTGCCCTCCCCCCGCAAAAGGCAGGACGGGTATTTCCAGGTCACCGCCGAGCCGGTCTCGACTTGCGTCCACATCACCTTGGAGCGGTCGCCCCGACAATCGGCCCGCTTGGTCACAAAGTTGTAGATCCCACCCTTGCCGTTCTCGTCGCCCGGATACCAGTTCTGGACGGTGGAATACTTGATCTCCGCGTCCTCGAGCGCCACGAGTTCCACAACGGCCGCGTGGAGCTGATGCGTATCGCGCTGAGGCGCCGTGCAGCCTTCAAGGTAGCTCACGTAAGAGCCCTTGTCGGCGATAATCAACGTGCGTTCAAACTGCCCCGTGTTTTCAGCATTGATGCGGAAATAGGTGGACAGCTCCATCGGGCAGCGCACGCCGGGTGGCACATAGACAAAGGAGCCATCCGAGAAGACCGCCGAATTCAGCGTCGCAAAGAAGTTGTCCGACGGCGGGACCACCGATCCAAGGTACTTTTTGACAAGCTCTGGATGCGTGCGGATCGCCTCTGAGATCGGGCAGAAGATCACGCCCGCCTTCTCCAGCTCCGCTTTGAACGTCGTCCCAACGCTGACCGAATCGAACACCGCGTCCACGGCGACTTTTCGGTTACCGGTCGACGCAAGCGCGCCTGTCTCCACGCCCGCAAGGATCATCTGCTCTTTAAGCGGAATACCGAGTTTCTGATATGTTTCCAAAAGCTTGGGATCCACCTCGTCGAGGGATTTCGGCTTCTCCACCATCGACTTGGGCTTGGCGTAGTAGTATTGGTCCTGGTAATCGATCGGCGGGTAATTGATCATCGCCCAGTCCGGTTCACCCATCGCTTCCCAACGCTCGAAGGCCTCGAGACGCCAATCGGTCATCCAATCGGGTTCACCGTTCTTCTCGGAGATGAGGCGCACAATATCGGGGGTCACGCCCTTGGGCGCGTATTCCATCTCGATATCGGTTTCCCACCCGTATTTGTAGGTCCCCGACAGCGAGCGGACGGCATCGACGGTCTCTTGATCGACGCCGTCCTTGACGTTGGTGTTATCGAGTGCCGCCATCTTTCTCCCCTCTCTCATCTCAAGCCGCCTTCCGGCGGAACCTCTCCAGCGCGTCAAGCCACGCCTGCGCAAAGCGCATGACCTCGTCTTCCGTCGTCGTCGGGCCAAGCGAAACCCGAACCGCGCTCGAGGCGTTCGGCGCGTCGTATCCCATGGATCGCAGAACGCGGCTCTCTCGCACCTTGCCGCTAGAGCATGCCGAGCCACTTGAAATCGCAAAGCCCGCCAAATCCATCACCATCACCTGCGTTTCACCCTTCCACCCTGGCGTCGTAAAACACGACGTATTAGGTAGCCGCTCAGCCTCTTTGCCTATGAAATTAGTCTCTTTAGTGGCGCCGGCCAGGGTCTTTTCTAGAATATTTCTAAGTTCTTTAACCCGCATCCAAACGCCGGCATCGAGATCGCGCATGGCGGCCGCGCATGCGGCGCCAAATCCGGCTATGGCAGGGACGTTTTCCGTCCCCGAGCGCCGACCCATCTCTTGGCCGCCGCCCCTCGCCAAGGGCTGGATATCAACCCCGTCCCGCACGATCAGCGCGCCAATTCCCTTGGGTCCGCCCAGTTTGTGCGCGGAAAGAACCGCGAAATCCGCCCCGCTCCATGCAAATGACCAAGGTATTCGTCCAATCGCCTGGGTCGCATCGACCAACAGCGCTCCCGACGACGCGTCGGGGCCTGCGTCCGTCACCTCCGGCTCCGTAATGATCCCGGTCTCGGAATTTGCGAGCCCCATGGCGCAAACCTGGTCGGATCCCCCTGGACTATGGTGCACCCAAAGGGCGTCATGGGCGGTTCCGTCGACACAAACGCCGGTGGTCTCCGCAAATGGCGCCAAAACGCGCGCTGCCTCGGTCGCGCCGGACGTAAACACCACCTCCGCGGGCTTGCATCCCACGGCCTCGGCCACCTGCCCCCGCGCATGCTCCACGATCGCCCGCGCCGCGCGCCCCTCGGCATGGACCGACGACGGATTGCCCAAGACGTCCAAAGCCGCAACCATGGCCTCCCGTGCCTCGGGCCTGAGCGGCGCCGTTGCGTTCCAGTCGAGATAGATCCGCCGTTTCATCGTGCACGCACTTTCGCCGGATCCACCGAAGGGCGCCGAAGGAGGAGCACCGCGGCAGCTGGCTGCTCCAACCGCAACACGGCCCGCGGCGTCGCAGTCTGAAGAACCTCGCTCACGCGTCATCCACGATGGTCATGAGCGCCGGAACCGCCGGACACGGCGCCAGCTCGTTGGTGACAACGTCCGAGAGCCGTGTCTGGTGCAAGAACACATAGACATGGGCGGACAGACCTTCCCAAAGTCGATTGGTCAGGCTTTGCGCCTTGCTTCCCGAATGCCCGCCCGATGCGCCGGCGCCTGTGTGCATCGCGCTGACCGTTTCATCCACTGCGCCCAGGACCTCGGCAATTCTGATTTGGCTCGGGGGCTTGGCGAGCCGGTAGCCGCCGCCGGGTCCACGCGTGCTCTCGACGAGCCCCGCGCGTCTGAGTTTCACGAAGAGCTGTTCAAGGTAGGGAAGCGAGATATCCTGGCGCTTCGACAACTCGTTCAGCGATACAAGATGTCCCTCGGGCTCAAGCGCCAAATCGGCAAGAGCCACCATCGCATATCGTCCCTTGGTACTGAGTTTCATGCCGCTCCACCCACAAGTCATTGACGCAGGCGCAGACCCGCCTTAGGTGCTTTAGCCCGAACCAACCCGACGCCTGGATTGGATTAGAACTATTCTAAAGACTCCGACGAAACCCGTCAACTACTCCCGTAGAGGGTCGACAGCAAGAGACAGGGAACAATGCCCGAGGTGATATTCCCAGGCCCCGAGGGGCGCCTGGAAGGCCGCTACCACCCCCAAAAAGCGAAAGATGGCCCGATTGCGATCATCCTGCACCCGCATCCGCAATTCGGGGGCACGATGAACAATCGGGTGGTGTACAACCTACATTACGCCTTCCACGAGTTGGGGTTCACCGTGCTCCGCTTCAACTTTCGAGGCGTCGGGCGCAGCCAAGGTGAGTACGACCAAGGCATTGGTGAGTTGTCGGACGCAGCCTCTGCCCTCGATTACCTGCAATCGATGAACCAAAATGCCAAGCATTGCTGGGTGGCAGGGTTCTCGTTCGGCGCCTGGATTGGCATGCAGCTGTTGATGAGACGCCCCGAGATAACCGGGTTTATCTCGGTCTCGCCGCCTGCGAACATGTATGACTTCGCTTTTCTCGCGCCCTGCCCGTCCTCGGGCCTGATCATCAACGGGGCGGCCGATCGCGTTGCACCGCCCAGGGACACGCGCACGCTGGTCGACAAGCTTCACGAGCAAAAGGGCATCACGATTACCCACGAGGAGATCGAGGGGGCGGGCCATTTCTTTGAAGACCCGCATATGGAGACGATGATCACCACGGTCATGGGCTATGTCGAAAGGCGTCTCACAGAGACTACTCGGTAGTAGTGTGCCGGGCATCGGGGCGAGAACGGGCGGTGCTTGAACACGTACCGGCGGCGCGTAACGTGCGATCATTCCCGCTTCCACGGGGTGCTCGTCGAACACTTCAAGAATTGGTGTACGGGACATGGACCGAATAGGCCAACAACTTGCCTTCTTGGCCGAAATCGACCGGTTGAAGACGGTTCTTCGGGGGACACCAATTCACGACGGCACGCGCCGAGAGAATTCTGCGGAGCATTCCTGGCATGTCTGTCTCTACGCACTCACGCTCGCGGAACATGCCGAGGTCCCAGTGAATGTACCGCGCGTGATCAAGATGTTGCTTCTGCACGATATTGTCGAGATCGACGCGGGTGACCAACCAATTCATAGCGACCACGACCCCGACGCCCTCGCCAGAGCGGAACGCGTAGCCGCAGATCGGCTGTTTGGGCTCTTGCCCCCGGATCAGGCAGACGAATACCGCGCGCTTTGGGACGAGTTCGAGGCCTGCGCATCCGCCGATGCGGTTTTCGCCAAATCGGTCGACCGTATTCAGCCCGTCGCAGCCAATCTTGCCTCGGATGGGGGCACGTGGCGCGACTACGCCGTTAGCTACGAACAGCTTGAGATCCGTGTCGGCGTAAGCGCGCGGCGCGGAGCCGCAAAGATCTGGGCAAGATTGGAGCCTCGGATCCGTGATTGGTTCCGTGTTTGAGTTCCGCTAGCTGGTTTCCGGCAGCGCGTCTGCGACCTTTCGCAGCGTCCTCGGGCGATAGGACCGATCAATGGCCCATCGCTTTCGTGTGATGGCGGCGACATCCTCGACGTCAACGGGCCCCTCCCGATCGCGTGAGAACCGCCCCAAGAGCCGCTCAAC
>JBCCKB010000275.1:0-4708 GCA_039027595.1 Pseudomonadota bacterium
AGAAGAACGTCCATCCGGGCAAAATCGTCTCGACCTCTCAGGAAGTCGACGTGATGGTCCTCGAGATCGACACCACCAAGCGGCGAGTTTCTCTTGGGCTCAAGCAAACCATGCGCAACCCGTGGGAGGTGTTCGCCGAAACCCACCCCGAGGGCACCAAGGTCGAGGGCGAAGTCAAGAACATCACCGAATTTGGTCTGTTCGTCGGGCTCGAGAACGATATCGACGGAATGGTGCACCTGTCGGACCTCAGCTGGGATCAGCGCGGCGAAGAGGCGATCCAGAACTTCCGCAAGGGCGATCTGGTCGAGGCCGTGGTCACGGAAGTGGACATCGAGAAGGAGCGGATTTCACTGTCCGTCAAAGCGCTCGACGATAGCTTCTCTGGCGCGACCGAAGGCGTGAAACGCGGCTCGATCATCACCGTCGCGGTCACCGCGATCGAGGATGGCGGTATCGAGGTGGAATACGAAGGTGCCAAATCCTTCATCCGCCGCTCGGATCTGAGCCGGGACCGCGCCGAGCAGCGGCCCGAACGCTTTGGAGTGGGCGACAAGGTCGATGTGCGCGTGACCAATGTCGATCAGAAAACACGCCGTCTTGGGCTGTCAATCAAGGCCCGGGAGATTGCCGAGGAAAAGGAGGCCGTGGAGCAATACGGGTCCTCCGATTCGGGTGCGTCCCTTGGCGATATTCTGGGAGCCGCGCTGAAGGGCGACGAGTAAAGGCCCCCATCACTTGGCCGATAGCGGCCCCGGCGCACCCAGCGCCGGGGCCGTTCTAATTTCACCGGAGCGTGGCGCGCCGATGGCCAACGGGCGCGATCCGTGCCCGAATCGCCCTCCCGAGCCGCGCCGCAGCAATCTCAGGCGATCGGCTGGGTTGCGCCAATTGCCCCTGATTTCCCCGACTAATCAACATTTTTGCGCCCAAATTCAGCATGATGGAGGCCACGAGATTGTTCCGCGCCCGGACTTTTCGGACTATAGTCGCGGAAACGAGAACGCCCGAAGGGCGTCAACACGGGTGCTGCGGGGGGGAAACGACGCTATGATCCGGTCCGAATTGATTCAAAAAATCGCGGAGGAAAATCCGCATCTATACCAGCGCGATGTGGAGCGGATCGTAAACACCATCTTCGAGGAAGTCATCGATGCGATGGCCCGGGGAGATAGGGTGGAACTCCGGGGGTTTGGTGCGTTTTCGGTAAAAAGACGAGACGGTCGGGTCGGCCGCAATCCGCGCACGGGGGAGGCTGTCGATGTGGGCGAGAAGCATGTGCCCTTTTTCAAGACCGGCAAGCTCTTGCGCGACCGCCTGAACGGCAAGTAAGGAGAGGCCATGCGCTATATCCGTTATCTGTTTCTCGCGATCCTCGCGATCTGCCTACTTACCGTCGCGCTGGCCAACCGGTCACTGGTCACGCTGAACCTCTTTCCTGACGAGATCGCGGAATTCGCCGGAATCGCCCCAACGATCACGCTTCCGGTGTTCATCGTGATCTTCGCGGGCATCGTCGCGGGTCTCTTGATTGGGTTTGTGTGGGAATGGCTGCGCGAGCATAAGTACCGCTCCGTCGCCGTCACCGAGCGCCGCGAACGCGTTCGCCTCGAGCACGAAGTCAAGGAGCTCAAAGGCCCCGAGCCAACGGGCGGCCAGGATATCATCGCGATCCTCGACAAAGGTGCCGCCGCGCGCTAGGTGCCTGCGGGGAGTTCGAGCCCCCGTGGCCGACACGACCTAGGCGAAATTGGTCGATAAATTGAGCCCGCGGGGGAGCATCGGCAGGTCATTTTCGCAACCGGCTTCTATCGACGGCCGAACCATGAATATACGGCATCGACCCTCAGGACATGCTTCGTGATCCACGGGCATTTCGAGCGCCCTGAGCTTTGGAGAGAGACAACGCCACTCCCATGGACCAAACGCGCGTCAAGATTTGCGGGCTTTCCGAACCCGACCATGTAAAGGCAGCCGTCAACGCGGGCGCCGCCTATATTGGCTTTGTTTTTTTTGCAAAATCCCCCCGCGCTGTGTTCCCGGAGGACACGCGCGCGCTGGCCGCAGACATCCCTCCTGGCATTGCGAAGGTGGGCCTTGTGGTCGACCCGAGCGATGACGAAATCGCCGCCATCACCAAAGTGGCCCCCCTCGACATGCTCCAGCTCCACGGGGCGGAGCCGCCAGCCCGTGTCACCGAAATCCGCGTCAGGACCGGACTTCCGGTCATGAAGGCTGTGGGTGTCCGCGACGCCGGAGATGTGGCTGGGATAGACGACTATGCCGGGGTCGCCGATCAGATCCTGATCGACGCAAAGCCCCCGGACGGCGCCGCGATTCCGGGTGGTAACGGGCTCGCCTTCGACTGGCGACTAATCTCCGGACAGAGCTGGTCGGTTCCTTGGATGCTTGCGGGCGGGCTAACACCTGCGACGGTCGCCGAAGGCATTGCCCTCACCGGGGCGCGGCAGGTGGATGTATCCTCTGGAGTGGAAACATTGCCCGGAAAGAAGGACGTCAACCTGATCCGACGGTTCATCGAGGCCGCGGGGTGAGCCTCACCTTCCGCGACGCGACGCGAGCCGATGTTCCCGCGATCATTGCCCTCCTCCGCGACGACCAGTTCGGGCGCACACGCGAGACCTCGGAAATGGATCACTACCTCGCTGCGTTCGACCGGCTCTCCGGGGAGACCGGCAATACCGTGGTTGTCGGTGAACTGGGGGGCAGGATCGTCGCCACGTTCCAAATTGCGTTCCTGTCAGGGCTCTCGCTTCGCGCGACCCGTCGGGCGCAGATCGAAAGCGTCCGGGTTGCAGCCGATCTGCGCGGCCAAGGGATTGGCCGAGCAATGATGGCGGAAGCAGAGGCCCGTGCGAGACATGCGGGCTGCGGGCTTCTCCAGCTGACAACCCATGCCGAGCGCAACCGCGCGCGCGATTTCTACGAGGGTTTGGACTACAGCCCGAGCCATGTGGGCTTCAAACGAGAGCTGTGACCAAACGACGGTCATCCTGACCGCGCCCTGCCCTGGCCAACCAACACGGCGCCCCTTGGTGTACGCAATGTGCACGCGTTGTGTACAGGCAGTGCAGCCCACTTTACGTCGCCGTGCCTGGGCGCTACGTCACATCGAGAATGCTGTAGCGGAGGGGCGTGAGATGCCCGAAGATCTGATCAACTCGTTTATGACGGGCCCTGATGAGCAGGGCCGTTTCGGCAAGTTTGGCGGCCGGTTCGTATCGGAAACGCTGATGCCCCTTATCCTCGACCTCGAGGCCGAGTATGAAAAGGCCAAGACGGATCAGAGCTTCTGGGACGAGATGAACCATCTCTGGACCCACTATGTCGGCCGCCCGTCGCCTCTTTACTTCGCCGAGCGCCTGACCGACCGACTGGGCGGCGCCAAGATCTACATGAAGCGCGACGAGCTGAACCACACGGGCGCGCATAAGATCAACAACGTGTTGGGGCAGATCCTCCTCGCCCGCAGGATGGGCAAGGATCGGATCATCGCCGAGACCGGAGCCGGCCAGCACGGTGTCGCCACGGCCACGGTCTGCGCGAAGTTTGGTTTGAAATGCGTGGTGTACATGGGAGCGCATGACGTTGAGCGGCAAGCTCCAAATGTCTTTAGAATGAAGCTCTTGGGCGCCGAGGTGGTGCCCGTCACGTCCGGGCGCGGCACACTCAAGGACGCGATGAATGATGCGCTGCGCGACTGGGTCACGAATGTGCGTGATACGTTTTATTGCATTGGCACGGTCGCGGGCCCGCACCCCTACCCCGCGATGGTCCGGGATTTCCAATCGATTATCGGCAAGGAAACGAAGGAGCAAATGCTGGACGCCGAGGGACGCTTTCCCGACACCATCATTGCCGCAATCGGTGGTGGCTCGAACGCGATGGGGCTCTTCTACCCGTTCCTGGACGACAAGGATGTCTCGATCATCGGCGTCGAGGCCGGCGGAAAAGGCGTGAATGACAAGATGGAGCACTGTGCCTCGCTCACCGGCGGGCGCCCGGGCGTGCTCCACGGTAACCGGACCTACTTGTTGCAAGACGATGATGGCCAGATCCTCGAAGGCTTTTCGATCTCAGCGGGCCTCGACTATCCTGGCATTGGCCCGGAACATTCCTGGCTCCACGACACCGGCCGGGCGCAGTATGTCTCGATCACCGACGACGAAGCACTGGCGTCGTTTCAACTCTGTTGTGAGACCGAAGGGATCATCCCCGCGTTGGAGCCCTGCCACGCGCTCGCCCATGTCGCAAAGATCGCCCCGGCCCTGCCAAGCGATCACATCATATGCATGAATATGTGCGGACGCGGCGACAAGGATATCTTTACCGTCGCCAAGGCGCTCGGTTTCGACGTTTGAGCGAGGCTTTAGACCCGTAAACCTGAGTTTACGGGCCTCTGCCTGGGGATGAATTCCGCCTTCTAAACATTCGGTGAATGGTCTGGGCTCAACCAGGCTGGTTTGTCTCGCGCCGCAGCCCGATCCACGGGACGCGAGCAAACCATGGAGAATACTGATGAAGTACCGCTTTCCTCTGGCCGCCGTTTTTGCATCCGCCGGGTTTGTCGCCCAGGCAGAGGCCGACAACTTTACCGAAATGGTCGTGCGCGATCTGCTTGACAACGGCTTCACGCACATCGAGGTCGCCCGCAGCGCCTCGGAGCTCCGGGCGGAGGGGCGCGGCG
>JBCCKB010000276.1:0-4697 GCA_039027595.1 Pseudomonadota bacterium
CGTTGCGGGATTGAGCGCGGCCTCGCGAGCCTCTTCAAGTTCCGCCTGCAGCGCGCCCACTTTGCGCTCGATGGACTTA
The DNA here is from genome assembly GCA_039027595.1 of Pseudomonadota bacterium. Classification (GTDB taxonomy): domain Bacteria; phylum Pseudomonadota; class Alphaproteobacteria; order Rhodobacterales; family Rhodobacteraceae; genus Ovoidimarina. The sequence continues at coordinate 80 of JBCCKB010000276.1, forward strand.
ACCTTGTCTTCTGAGCCCGCCGACTTGTCGGCCAAGAGAAGACCAGCCATCAGAAGCAGACGATTTTCAGGCATCCGTCCGATTTGGCTCAAGAGCGTCTGAGCCTCGTTGTCGAGCATCTGGGCCGCTGCGTGCAGGAAATGCTCCTCGCCCTCCTGGCAGGCAACATCGAACTCCCGGCCACCGATTGAAATCCGCACCTCAGGCATTGGTCGCCTCCGCGAGCATGGGCTCCAAGAGCTCCAGGGCCCGGTCAATCTCCGCGCGGGTTCCAGCCTCAAGGGCTTTCAGGTTCTCTAATTCGACAGCCATTGCCCCATTGACCAGGTCGGGATCTGCGAGCCCACTGGCATTGGCGAGCCGGAGGGCCGTGTTTGATGCCCTGAGCTCCGCGTTGACGGATCGAAGTTGGCGAAGGTTTGCATCGGCCTCTTCAAACGCGCCACGTAGACTGGCAACCTCGTTTTGAAGCGAGGCGACCATCGTCTCTTGCTTTTCCTTGATTGCCCGCACGCGTTCCTCGAGCTGGGCATTGGCCTCCCGCTCCTCGGCAAGCTCATCAGCCAGCGTGGCGCTTCCACTCTCTTTCTCGGCTAGTTTCGACAGTCCAGCCGAAACGCGATCAAGCGCGGCGGTAATCCGTCGTTCCAGTTCGGCAATGTCGCTCATGCCCGTTTCGGTCCCTCGAATTGTCCGCCCGTTTTCGCGCCGCGCGAATCGCTCGCAGCGCTGGTTTTAGGAGAGTTTATCCGACTGTCCGGCGATTTCGAGCCCCCAGCAAGGTGGTCCGCTTGCGCTCGGATGCAAGGCTGCTATCAGAGCGCCATCCCATGAATGGCACCGGAGGATCAGGCCCTTGGAACTCGCCACGCTGAAGGACCTTCACCCCGATCACTGGACCAAGGCAGCAGCGATCCGCGTTTTGGCGATGGACGCGGTGCAGTCCGCGAACTCGGGCCATCCGGGCATGCCAATGGGAATGGCGGACGTGGCGACAGTCTTGTTTGAGAAACACCTCAAATTTGACGCCTCTGCCCCAGATTGGCCCGACCGCGACCGGTTCATCTTGTCCGCCGGACATGGCTCAATGTTGCTTTATGCGTTGCTGCATCTGACGGGCTACGAAGATTTGAGTCTCGAGGAGATCAAGAACTTTCGCCAATGGGGCTCCAAGACCGCTGGTCACCCGGAATACGGCCACGCCAAGGGGATCGAGACGACAACGGGGCCCCTCGGCCAGGGGCTTGCGAACGCAGTGGGCTTCGCGATGGCGGAGGAGGCGCTCCGGGCGCGCTTTGGGCGCAAGATCGTCGACCACCACACCTACGTCATCGCGGGCGACGGCTGCCTCATGGAAGGCGTCAGTCACGAAGCCATCGGGCTCGCCGGGATGCAAAGGCTCGGGCGCCTCATCGTTCTATGGGACGACAACAACATCTCGATCGACGGCAAGATCGCCCTTTCCGATATCACCGACCAACGCAGGCGCTTCCAAGCGGCGGGTTGGCAGGTACTTTCTTGCGACGGCCACGATCCGGAGGATATCGACGCGGCGCTTCTGAAGGCCAAGACGTCGAAGAAGCCCACGATGATTGCGTGCAAGTCCCATATCGGCTTTGGGTCACCCGCCAAGCAGGGTACCGCAAAGGCCCACGGCTCACCCTTGGGTCCGGAGGAGATCGACAAGGTGCGCGAGATCTATGGCTGGCCCCACGCGGCATTCGAGATCCCCGTGGGTGTCAAGGCCGCTTGGGAGGCGATCGGATCGCGCGGCGGCGCCGAGCGTATGGCGTGGGAGGCGCGGCTTGCCGAGCAAAGTGCGGGACGCCAGGCCGAGTTCGCGCGGGTAATGTCGGGGATACCGCCGAAGAAACTGCTTTCAGCGGTGCGCGCTCTTAAGAAGAAGGTTTCGGAAGAGCAACCTAAGGTCGCAACCCGGAAGTCTTCCGAGATGACGCTTGAGGCAATAAACCCGGTGATGCCCGAGACCATCGGAGGGTCGGCCGACCTCACTGGCTCAAACAATACCAAGACCAGTGACCTTGGGATCTTCGACGCCCAAAACCGCAAGGGTCGGTATATTCACTTCGGGATCCGCGAGCACGGTATGGCGGCCGCGATGAATGGCATGGTGCTCCATGGCGGCGTGAAGCCCTACGGCGGTACCTTCATGTGTTTCACCGATTATGCGCGGGGGGCCATGCGGCTATCCGCACTCATGGGCATTGCGCCGGTTTATGTGATGACGCATGACAGCATCGGGCTTGGCGAGGACGGCCCCACCCATCAGCCGGTGGAACATCTCGCAATGCTCCGCGCGACACCGAACATGACCGTCTTTCGCCCCGCGGATACGGTTGAAACAGCCGAGGCCTGGGAACTTGCGCTTTCAACGACAACGGCGCCTTCCGTGCTCTCTCTTACCCGCCAGGGGCTGCCCACGGTACGAACCGAGCACAAGATGAAGAACCTCACGGCGCAAGGCGCATATGTTTTGGCAGAAGCGCACGCCAAACGTCAGGCGATCCTAATGGCGACAGGCTCAGAGGTTGCCATTGCGCTCGAAGCAAGGGATCTGCTTGAAGCCGACGGTATTGGCACCAGGGTGGTCTCAATGCCCTCGTGGGAGCTGTTTGAGGCGCAGGACGAAGCCTATCGCAAGAAAGTCCTCCCTGCGGGCCCGGTCCGGGTCGCCATCGAAGCGGGCGTACGTTTTGGCTGGGATCGCTGGCTGTTTGGCGAGCGCGGCCGCCGCGATAGAGGCGACTTCGTGGGCATGGACGGCTTCGGCGCCTCGGCCCCCGCAGACAGGCTCTATGAGGAGTTCGGTATTACCGCCAAGGCAACTGTCGCGAAGGTTCACGCACTTATCGGCGCGTAATCACACTTCTTTGGAGAATACTCCCGCCATCGGCGCAATGACGTGTTTTGCGACGGGAATTAAGAGAAAGCCCAGCAAAAGGCCGATAATCCCGTCGATAAACGCAGTGACAAACCACTCGACAAAGCCTTGAGCTTGGCCGATGCCGAGTGCCACGGCATGAGCTATGTCGTGAATGACCTCGTATGGCCAGGAAACACCCAACTCCTTCAACCCGTGCACGATAATCGAGCCGCCGACCCAGATCATCGCGGCGGTGCCGATAATCACTAATGCCGACATGAAGTAGGGCATGCCACGGACAATCCCCGCGCCAAGCCCTTGTATGAAACTGTTCTGGTTCTGGGCCATATGAAGTCCGACGTCGTCAGCTTTCACGATGAGGGCAACGGCGCCGTAGACGGCGACAGTAATGATCACACCCGCCACGGCGAGGGCGGCGCCCACGAACCAGATTGAAAGATCTTGTGGGAGCGCTGACAGCGTTATCGTCATGATCTCTGCGGACAATATGAAGTCGGTCTTTATGGCGCCCGACACCTTTTCTTCCTCAAGATGGGCGTCCTCGGTTTTTTTGGCATAGAGATCTTCTTCGTGATGATCATGGGGGTTCAGTACATGCCAAACCTTCTCTGCTCCCTCGAAACACAGGTAGCACCCACCAAGCATGAGAAGCGGCGCAATCAGCCACGGCGCAAATGCCGACAGCAAAAGCGCCACCGGCAGGAGGATCACGAGCTTGTTGAAAAGTGAGCCGCGCGCGATCTTCCAGACAATTGGTAACTCGCGTTCAGCGCTGAACCCGTGGACGTATTTCGGTGTGACCGCCGCGTCATCGATCACCGCACCTGCGGCCTTGGACGAGGCCTTAACCGCCTGACCCACCACATCATCGACGGACGCCGCAGCCACTTTGGCAATGGCCGCAACATCGTCAAGAAGTGCCAGAAGTCCGCTCATTCAATCCACCAATGTCGCCTTGTCGAAGCATAACGTGCCCGCGCGCAAGAGCAACGATCGGGCAGCAGCACGGCTAGTTCCTAAAACGCGCGCCCTCTGGATCGAAGAGCGGCTCGGTCACGAGCCGTGCCGGCCTCATCTCGCCCAATACTTCGATCTCCACGCGAAGCCCGTCGGCCGCGTGCTCCCGAGGGACAAAGCCCTGAGCCACCGACGCGCGCGCGGTGTGCGAATATCCCCCAGAGGTGCAAAACCCGCGGACCTCTCCATCCAGCCAGATCGGCTCATAGGCCTGCACATCGGCATCATCCGCCTCCACCACGAATGCGCATAGCCTCCGTGCGGGCGGGCTGGCCCGTTCGGCCTCCGCCGCCTCCCGCCCGATGAAGTCGCTGTTCTTCGACCATTGGATGAACCGGTCGAGCCCGGTTTCGGCGGGCGTGTAGTCGGGCGAGAACTCGCGCTGCCAGGACCCGAAGAACCGGTCGAGGCGCAAGGACATCATCGCCCGCATCCCGAAGGGCCGGATGCCGAGGTCCTGACCCGCCTCCCAGAGCGCGGCGAAAAGCGCACGTTGCGAGGTCAGATCACAGAAGATCTCGTAGCCCAGGTCGCCCGTGTAGCTCACCCGCTGCACCAGACAATCCACCATCCCGACCGTCATCCGGCGCGCATCGAGGAAGCGGAACCCCGGGCCCACATCCGCGTTCGTGACGCGTGACAGTAGATCCCGCGACCTGGGCCCCGCGATCTGGAACCCCGTCACCCGGTCCGAGA
>JBCCKB010000277.1:0-4674 GCA_039027595.1 Pseudomonadota bacterium
AACCTCTTCGCAGTCACAGAACGCAATGTTGACGGAGAAATGGTCAGAGACCTTGAGCATCTCTTCATCACGCCTGATGCCAAAAGTGTCCAGATCACGGTCCAACACGAAGACGAATTCCCCTCGAGTGCGTTGTGCCCGCGGAGCCTCTTCGACTTGGCCGGTCCACCCCGGACGAAAAAAGCCGCCATGTGGCGATCCGTTTGCTCGGCCAGGCGATCACTGAAACCAGAGCCAGGTTGGGTTTTTCGGTTCAAGGACCCGGTCCAAACGCACGAAGTAAGTGACGAACGAGAGTTCATCTTCGATCCCGGGCGCGGTTGCCGCGGTGCTTGTTTCGTCAGCAAAAAAACACGCGACCGGATCGCCATCCCTTACTTCTTTGATCGCGCCTACGAGGTGGCGGCATGACGGAGCTCAAAGACGGCGAACAACTTGTCACCCTCACGTCTCCAAAGGGTCACCCCATCATCGGAACCCTAGAGAAAGTTCACGGAGCCGGAAAGTTGACCGACATCGTTGAAGCCAAAGATGGATTGTTGCGCTTCGAATATGCCGGCGAGACGAAGTTCTTTTGGGACGAACAAGAGACGGTGAAGACCCCCGCAGGCGATAGGGTCTTCATCTGCGAAAACGGCGACATGTGGGCGGAGTCCAAACTCGTTCGCCGAGACGCCTGAGACCACTCCCTTTCACCATTCTCAATTAAGGAGAAACGCTATGGGCGAAGGCCTATTCTGGCGCCGTGACGCCGTGACCGCGTATGCGGAACCCTACGACCATCTGACCACGGATGAGAACCATCAGGACGATTTCGACGAAGCCTATCAGGACTTCGAAGGGCGCGTCCGGCAAGCCGCAGGACCGAGCTATTGGGGCGTCGGTAACGCATGGGGGCCTGACAAAGACCGGATCGTCCTACGCAATGGCCTCTTTGAAATCACCTTCTACGAGGACAGCTACGCGCGCGTCCACGTGAGCCTTGCGATCTCGTCGGTCGTTGAAGGGCGCCCCGAAGAGAACTTTGCCCGTGCTCGGCTCCATCCCTGCGCTAAGGCTTTCTTCGACAGGCTGGAAGAGACCGACCCACTCAGGGTGCGCGCCTGCGCCTGGACCTCACGGGCGAGAGCATCATGAACACATCTACTTACTCTATCAGTGCACACTCGGAAGGATACCTCCTATGCTAACTGTGGCTTACGTTTCATCGCCCATCGTAGAGAAAACAGGACACCTCACGAGTATCGTCCTAACACAGAATGTTCTTGAACCTGAGCTACACACGGCGGCGAACCTCAAAGAGATCGCTCGAGGCCTGGAGCTCTACCGGATGAAGGTGGAGAAGGAAGGGCGGCCCGCCTCCGTGCGGTGCATCGCACGTGCTCAACCAGGAGAGCGGAAGCCCCGCGGCTTTGACGCTTGGCAGTTGGCCCACCGTCTTGAGGTCTGCCTCGATAAGCTGGAGGCCAAGGCATGAAACTTCGCTTCTCAGGCAACCATGCCGCGGCGCACGACCGGAAGGTGCTCCGCGCCGTGATCGAAAGCCTCGGCGGCAGGTCAGTCCGTTAGAACTTCCACACCGAGCGAAAGATCTTCGAGCTCACCGGAGGGAGGGGAAGGTATCAGGCGAGGATCCGCGTGCCAGGCCGCGATGTTTGGGGTCGGCCCAAGGAGGATGTCAGCCTGGTGACCGTGACCATCGAGGGATACTGGCCCGAAGGGCCGAAACAGCAGCTGCCGGTGTCCATTGGGACTAAGGTGGCGGCCAATTTCGGTGCGCTGTTCCCCCGGTTTGAGGGGATGGTCACGGAGATCGACGAAGAGGGTTGGGTCACCATCGAAAACCCCGACGGGGAAGACCATGCCTGCAAAGCTGATGAGATCCTTCCCTACGGAGCGGTGTCCGCCAACGGGTCTCCCATCGGGGTCTTTCTTGTGGAGCCGCCGACGCTACCAAGGGACGACGGACATGGTTGAACCTTGCAATTCTGGCGTTTTAGCGCTACATAGCGAGAAAGGAGTTGGCAATGTCTTCATCAGCCGTTCTTGACCGTCCTGCCACATGGCCTGGTGATGGTGAACTCATTTCCCCCGATGAGATCGCCAAAGCCCTGAGAACGACGAAGGGAGAGCTTGCTGAGACGATTGGGTTGTCTCTTGATGCGCTCACGCGAAAAGAACGCATCAGCGCCACCAAGACCCAGATGCGGCTAAGGGAGCTCTGGGAGATTCTCAATCGGATAAGTGAGCGGCAAGGCGGTCTTCTCGGAGCGTACGCGTGGGTGAGGTCCTTTGCAATCCCCGGCCATGGCGGCGAGACTCCGGCGCAAATCATCCGAGACGGACGCGCCAACCAAGTGCACCGCCATCTCGATGCATGGTTTGCCGGAGGCTATGCCTGAGGGAGCCTGCCGTTACGTCGGCCCCGCCTTTCGCGCCCATGACCCCGAATGGGCTTTTGCACCATCGTCAGGAGAGGGTGCTCGTCTCAACGGCGGACGGTTCAACAAACCGGGTCGCAACGCGCTTTACCTGTCGACTACAAGCGAGGGTGCCATCAACGAGGCATCCCAAGGCGGCTTTCTGCCTCCTCCGATGACACTCGTGAGCTACCATCTCGACGTTGAAGACTTGCTCAATACCTTCAGCAAGCCCGCTGCGGCACGATATGATTTACCAGAGCATGAGCTTGGAGGGGCCAATTGGAGGCGGGAGACCACGGAAGGGCGCTTAGCTGACAGCCAATCCCTGGCTGAACGTTTGATCACAGAAGGTTTTGCTGGGATGATCGTGCCAAGCTTCACCGGCAGCGCACCTCAAGGGGCGAGAAATATCGTCCTTTGGAGGTGGTCGGATGAACTTCCGTACAAGGTGGATGTTCACGACCCCAACGGGCTTTTGCCAAAAGATCGGTCTTCTTGGAGCAGTGATAGGTAGCGCCGATGGTTTAGCCGCCATCTGCGCCCGGAGGTTTAATCCAACAGACGAGCACTGAATAAATAGACCCGCCTCTCGTCCGGAGCGCTCTTTAGTTTTCCTAAGCAGGTCTAGCCGCAGCGTTTCAATAAAAGGGACACGGGTGCATGATGTTCTCATCGTCGAGGTTCCTTGATAGGCTTAAGACGATTTCGCCTAAAGGCGGCGCCGGGATGAACCCGGCGGCAATGCGAGGATCCGGTATGATATTAAAGGAAATCAGAGCCTTACGAACCCCCTTCGTGTCTTTGTGCGCTCTGATCGCTGGCCTAGATCCTACGGCGACAGTGAGGGCGGCCGAGAACGCGCCTGTTGCCGGTCAGGCCATTGCTCAGACGAGAGCAAACCCCTTGCTGGCGGAGTGGGACGCGCCCTTCGGCGCACCACCCTTTGGTGGGATCGAGGCCTCGTAATTCTTGCCCGCGTTCAAGCGCGCGATGCAGTCGCATAATGAGGAGATCGCGGCGATCACGAGCAATCGCCGAAGGGTGACCTTCGAGAACACCATTGCCGCTCTTGAGCGGTCAGGTTCAGATCTCGCACGGGTCCAACGGGTATTTTCCGCGCTCGCGTCATCGGCAACGAATGACGACATTCGCGCGATCCAGCGGGAGATGTCGCCCCGTCTGGCGGCACATGCGAGTGCGATCGCCCTCAACGAAGACCTCTTTGCACGGATCGATCGTTTGCAGAAGCGGGCTAGTCGCCTCAATCTGTCAGCCGAACAAAAGCGGGTGCTGGAGCGCATTCATACGAACTTCCTCCGCGCTGGAGCAGAGCTAGTAGGGGAAGACCGCGCGCGGCTCGCCGAGATCACCGAGCGGCTAGCGAGCCTCTACACTACGTTCAGTCAGAACGTGCAAAAGGACGCGGAAGCATCCGTCCTTGTGCTGGACAGCGATGCAGACAAGGCTGGCTTGCCGTCGACAGTGCTCAGCGCCGCGGCCCAGGCCGCCAGCGACAGGGGGATGGAGGGCAAGCACGTCATCACTCTGGCGCGTTCATCCTTCGAGCCTTTCATGACGTTCTCGACCCGCCGTGATCTTCGCGAGCAAGTGTTTAGCGCGTGGACGAATCGTGGGGACAACGAGAATGAGTTCGACAATGCTGGCATCATCCGGGACATCCTGAAGCTCCGTCTGGAGCGGGCGCAGATGCTCAGTTTTGACAATTTCGCGGCGTTCCGAACCGCCAACACTATGGCGGGTACACCGGAAGCAGCGCACGACCTTCTCGCCCAAGTCTGGGAAGGGGCCATCGCGAAAGCTGAGCGCGAAGCCGCTCAGATCGTCGACGTCATGGACGATGAAAAGGCCGCACACGATCTTCAGCCATGGGATTGGTGGCACTACGCAGAGAAGGCGCGCAAGCGCTTCTACGACTTCGACGAGGACGCGGTAAAAGCACACTTGACCCTCGACAACGTCCTACGCGCGCAGTTCGCGGTGGCAGAGCGACTGTTCGGCGTGACGTTCGAAGAACGTGATGACATTCCGGTCTACCACCCCGACGTCCGGGTTTGGGAAGTGCGGTCTGCGGCGGGAGAGCCTATGGGCCTGTTCTATGGCGACTATTTCGCCCGTCCGGGAAAACGCTCCGGCGCGTGGAAAAGCGCGCTCCGGTCACAGAGCAAGATCGATGGCAGAGTTCTGCCGCTGATCATGAACAACTGCAATTACAACAAAGCGGCACCGGGTG
>JBCCKB010000278.1:0-4625 GCA_039027595.1 Pseudomonadota bacterium
CGACAACGTGGTCGCCTTTTTCGTGAAACAGGCCGCCGCCTCGGGCATCGACATCTTCCGGGTGTTTGATGCGTTGAACTGGGTCGAGCAGATGCGGGTCTCGATGGATGCGGTCCAAGCGGAGGCCTCTAGGATCTTGCCCTCTGCCTGCACCGCATCCATCGAGACCCGCATCTGCTCGACCCAGTTCAACGCATCAAACACCCGGAAGATGTCGATGCCCGAGGCGGCGGCCTGTTTCACGAAAAAGGCGACCACGTTGTCGGGGTAGCGCGAGTAGCCAACGCCATTCGAGGCGCGAAACAGCATCTGGGTGAGCAGGTTGGGCATTCGCGCGCGCAGATCGCGTAGCCTTTGCCAGGGGCATTCCTGCAAGAACCGGTAAGCGACATCGAAAGTGGCCCCGCCCCAACACTCGACCGAGAAAAGTTCCGGCAAGTTTGCCGAATAGGCGGGGGCCACACGGATCATATCGATCGAGCGCATCCGCGTGGCCAGAAGCGACTGGTGCCCGTCGCGCATGGTGGTGTCGGTGATCAAAAGTCGGCTTTGATCCTTCATCCAATCGGCAAGACCCTTGGCACCCTTGTCCTCAAAGACTTGCCGGGCCCCGGCGGGGGGCTCCGCCACCGCAAGCGCGGGACGTTGCGGGCGACGCGCGTCTGCGTGGGGCTTTGGGCGACCCTCGGTCTCGGGATGCCCATTGACGGTGATATCGGCGATATACGTCAGGACCTTCGTCGCCCGGTCGCGCCGCTTGCGGAACTTAAAGAGCTCGGGCGTTTCGTCGATGAATTTCGTGTGATATTCATTCGACAGAAACTGCGGGTGCTTCAGCAGGTTCTCGACGAACGCGATATTGGTCGCCACCCCCCGGATCCGGAATTCGCGCAAGGCTCTGTCGATCCGCGCGATCGCGGCCTCGGGCGTCGGCGCCCAGGCGGTGACCTTTTCCAGAAGCGAGTCGTAGTAGCGCGTGACCACGGCGCCCGAATAGGCAGTGCCACCGTCAAGCCGGATCCCCATCCCCGTCGCGCCCCGATAGGCGGTGATCCGACCATAATCGGGGATAAAGTTGTTCTGCGGATCCTCGGTCGTGACCCGGCACTGGATCGCATGGCCATCGAGCTTCACGTCATATTGCGAGGCGGTGCCCGTGGCCTCGACGAGCGATTTCCCCTCGGAGACGAGGATCTGGGCGCGCACGATGTCGATGCCCGTGACTTCCTCGGTCACCGTGTGCTCAACCTGCACGCGGGGGTTCACTTCGATGAAGTAGAATTTCCCGGTGGCCATATCCATCAGGAACTCAATCGTGCCCGCGCATTCATAGTCGACCGCCTCGGCGATCTTCTTGCCGAGATTGCAAAGCTCCTCGCGTTGTGCGGGTGACAGGTATGGGGCCGGGGCCCGCTCGACCACCTTTTGGTTCCGGCGCTGAACCGAGCAATCGCGCTCCCAAAGGTGATAGATCGACCCAAAGCTGTCGCCCAGGATCTGCACCTCCACGTGGCGCGCCTTGAGGATCATCTTCTCAAGGTACCCCTCGCCGTTCCCAAAGGCGGCTTCGGCCTCGCGGCGGCCCTCATTAATTTTCTCCTCAAGCTCGTCGGGACCAGATATTGGCCGCATCCCGCGTCCGCCACCGCCCCACGAGGCCTTGAGCATCAAGGGATAGCCGATCTCACCGGCCTCCTTGGCAATCGCCTCCATATCATTGCCGAGCACATCCGTTGCCGGAATGACCGGCACACCGGCCGCGATCGCCACTTTCCGCGCCGAGGCTTTATCGCCGAGGGCGCGCATGGTCTCGGCCTTGGGCCCAATGAAGACGATGTCATTCTCCGCGCAGGCATCGACCAGATCGGGGTTCTCCGACAACAGTCCGTAGCCCGGGTGGATCGCGTCGGCCCCGGACATTTTGGCGACCCGGATGACGTCCTCGATCGACAGATAGGCCTGGACGGGTCCCAAACCGGCGCCGATCTTATAGGCCTCGTCCGCCTTGAAGCGGTGGAGCGATAGCTTGTCCTCCTCGGCATAGACCGCCACCGTCCGCTTGCCGAGCTCGTTGGCCGCTCGCATCACCCGGATCGCAATCTCACCGCGGTTGGCAATGAGGATCTTCTTGAACTCTGCCATCTCGTCCCCCGTGACTTCTCAGGCCCTGCTTTGCGGGTGCAGAATGGTCATAGAAGCTTCGCGCCCGGGCGTAAACTCGAAGACGAAAAAGGGCGCCCTCGGCGCGCGAAGGCGCTGCTCGAAGGCTCTCGGAAGAAGGTTCGTGCCAACAATCGAAGACGCCTGTCGCCCGGGTGACCCCCCGTTGGGACACGCCTAATTTCGCAACGGACAGGGCATATGACCTAGGCGCGGGGGAGGTCAGCTGGGCGGGTCGCGGCCGTGGTCATGCATGTCCCCAAGTGATCACGTACCCGCCCGGGTGTTCAGGTCCCCTGTCGGTTGCGCCACCAGCGCAGTCCGAAGAGAAGCCCGAGACCGCTTGCGACCATGGGAAGGGCGGGCGGCAGCGGGATCGGAGCAGGTGCGCTGACGAGCGTCCTCCCCTCCGCCGCCGATGCCGCCGTCGGCACAAAGACGTAGCGCGCCTCTTCCTTGCGCCAGCGCGGGGAGTTGGCCTGGCTCCACTGATCGCCAAGAAGCCTCTTGAAGGCCTTGATCGGCCGGCGGATCAGAATTCCGATCGGCCGCGCGTCCACGCCCGCCTCGCCCTCCATGAGCCAGCGGAAGCGCGGACCACCGGTCCACCAATGGTCGGGATCAACGATCTCGGGCATGTCCCGGAAGGTCACGCTCATCGCTCCCGCGGGTGGAGAGGTGAGGCAGAGCGCCGCAGCAAGCGCTGCGAGGATGAGACGGCATGCGGAAGGGCATCTGTTCACGAGGATCGGATCTCCTGTGTTTGGCCCCTCTGGAACGGACAATTCGCCTAAAATTCTAATGGTGCGTTAACAGGCGCGATTAAGCTCTGGGGGGTGTCCTCGTGGTGTACGGTTTGTGTACAGCCCGTGCACGGGCAGTGATCGGGAACATTCTAAGAACGTGGGCTTTCGTTCCGGTCGCGATGCCGCTACCATCGGGCGATGGGCACGTTCGATGAAAGCGAGGCATTCGAAGGCGCGGCGGCGCAGGCCGGGCAGCTGTCCCAGAGGGCAATGGGTATGGGGTCGGCGCCCTATCTTGAAGGGTTGAACCCGCCTCAGCGCGAGGCCGTCGAGGCGCTCGAAGGGCCGGTCCTGATGCTCGCGGGCGCCGGCACCGGCAAGACACGTGCGCTGACTGCGAGGATCGCACATCTGCTCTTTTCCCGCACCGCACAGCCCAACGAAATCCTCAGCGTCACCTTCACCAACAAAGCCGCGCGCGAGATGAAATCGCGGGTCTCGGGATATCTCGGGGCCGCTGTTGAGGGCATGCCCTGGCTCGGAACGTTTCATGCAATCTGCGTCAAGCTCCTGCGGCGCCACGCAGAACTTGTCGGGCTCAAGACGAATTTCACGATCCTCGACACTGATGATCAAATCCGGCTTTTGCGGCAAGTTATCCTAGCCGAGGGCATCGATGAAAAACGCTGGCCCGCCAGACAGTTGGCGGGTCTGATCGACCAGTGGAAGAACCGCGCCTGGCTGCCGGAAAAGGTGCCCGCCGCAGAGGCGTCGGCGTTCAACCATCGCGGAACCGAGCTTTACGCGGCCTATCAAGAGCGGCTTTTGACGCTGAACGCCGTCGATTTCGGCGACCTCCTGCTGCATATGCTCACGATCTTCCAGAGCCACGATGACGTGCTTGCCCAGTACCAGCGTTGGTTTCGCTATATCCTCGTCGATGAATACCAGGACACCAACGTGGCGCAGTATCTTTGGCTGCGGCTGCTGGCGGGCGCCCATAAGAACATCTGCTGTGTCGGCGATGACGACCAATCGATTTACGGCTGGCGAGGCGCCGAGGTGGGAAATATCCTGCGGTTCGAGAAGGACTTTCCCGGCGCCAAGGTGATCCGGCTCGAGCAGAACTACCGCTCCACCCCACATATCCTCTCGGCGGCCTCGGGTGTGATCGCGGGCAATAAGGGCCGGCTTGGCAAGACACTTTGGACCGAGGCCGACGATGGCGAGAAGGTTCGGCTCATCGGCCACTGGGACGGCGAGGAAGAAGCCCGCTGGATCGGTGAGGAGCTGGAGGCGATGCAAGGCGGAACCCGTGGAATGCGGCGCATGGACTTGCACGAATCCGCCATTCTGGTGCGTGCAAGTCATCAAATGCGAGCTTTTGAGGACAGATTTCTAACAATCGGGCTTCCATACCGGGTAATCGGTGGCCCTCGGTTCTACGAACGCCTCGAGATCCGTGATGCGATGGCCTATTTCCGCGTGACGGTAAGTCCCGACGATGATCTGGCCTTCGAGCGGATCGTAAACACACCAAAGAGGGGATTGGGAGATAAGGCTCAGCAGCTGATCCAGACCACCGCCCGGGCGAACGGGGTCAGTCTGGTCGAGGGCGCGCGGGTCCTGTTGGCCGCTAAGGGGCTCGGCGGAAAGGGCGCCAAGGAACTGGCAAAGCTCCTGGATGGGCTCGCGCGGTGGCACGCCATGGTGCGCGAG
>JBCCKB010000279.1:0-4561 GCA_039027595.1 Pseudomonadota bacterium
CAGAACAGTAGGTTAGCGAGGTACGCCGCCCGTCTCGGGGGCGTCCTAGGGCCTGCGCTTTTGCTCGTCTGCGTCTGGGTGGCCTTTTCCGCGAGCGCGCGAGCCCAAGAAACCAGCGCGCCGCTGACCGTGGGTTGGGCCGAGATTGTACCGCTTTTTCGCGCAGATGCCGACGGCAACGCGGGCGGTTTTGGCGCGGACCTGATGCGCGAGGTGGCGCGCATCGCGGGGCTCGAGATCATATTTCGCAAGTTTGACACAGCCGAGGCGATGATCCGTGCTCAAGCAATGGGGGAGATCGACCTTCTCCCAGGCGTTGCCGCCCTGCCGCTCATGGAAAGCCAAAACGTGTTTTCGGCGCCAGTTGCCGAAACAAGTATCCGCGTTTTTGTCCGCTCGGAAGAACACGAGCTGCACGATCCCGAAACCATGTCTGGATTGCGGGTTGCCATTCCTTCCGTGCCCCTTGGTTCGGAAGGGGACGCCCTACTCGCGCGAAATCAGGTTCTAAAGATCCCCGTTGGCACACCGTCGATCACCGCCCTCCTGCGTGGCACAGTGGATGCCCTCATTGCCAGCGATTCGGTCACGATTACCGACGCCCACGCGCTGCGCCTTGATTACCGCATCGTTGCTGTTGGCGCTCCGCTCCGCCGCTTCGACCGGGTAATTACGATAAACCGGACCCATGAGCACCTCGTTGATCCAATCAACGAGGCGATCGCCGAGCTGGAACAGGAAGGCATCTTGCAGGCCCTGCGTGATGTGACGCAGGTGTCGGTGCCTCCGCCTGCGCCCGAGACACTCACTGTCGGCGTCTATCATTTTCCACCCTACAATATCGTGAACCCGAACGGGACGTTCAGCGGGTTTTCGGTCGAAACGCTCCGAAATCTTGCCGAGGCGGCGAGGCTCTCGATCGAATTCGTCGAGATCAGCCGCGAGGATTGGGGAAAGGGTCCCGGCCCCGGCCGCGTGGACATCATTACCCAGGCGGGCATAAGCCAGGAACGTGAGCAGCGGATGGACTTCACGCTTCCCGTGGATCGGTCCTCGATCGAGGCATTCGTGCGCGCGGGCGAGCTGCACCTCGTGCCCGAGCCCGAGGCACTTCGTACCCTCCGCGTTGGTGTCGAAAGGGTTAACCGCGGGCGCAGTCTGGCGGAGGCGCGCGATTATCCAAACCTCACCATCTATGATGGGCAAGAGGCGCTTTTGCACGGGCTGGTGCGCGGAGAGGTGGATACGGTGATCTATCCGCGCCATGCGTTCATGACAGAGGCCGCGCTTCTGGGGCTGCAGGATGAGATCGAGGAAATCCTGCCGCCGCTTGAAGTGATCGACCGGGCCGTTGCCCTGCGCTTTGGCCTTGGTCAAGTCCGCGAGCAGCTCAACGCCGTCATCCCCGGCTACCTCGGCTCGGAAACCAATGAGCGTCTTAGAAACGACTGGTTCGGCGCACCGGTGTTCTGGACCAACTCAAAGGTCCGCTGGCTCCTGACCACCGGGGGCGCAGTGATTGTTGTGCTTTCGGTCCTTTCAATCGTCGCGGTCGTTCGCGGCCAACGGCATTTGGCGGAACGGCGTCGCTTTGCGGTAGAACTCGCGGAAGAGGTGCCCATTGGCATGATGGTGCTGTCTCCGGCGGGCCGGATCGAGTTCGTTAATGCTGCGATGAAACGGACGGAGGGTGGCCGCGATGATCTGCTCGAGGGGCGCTCTTACTTCGACGCCATCAAGGCCGTTGATGCGGCGGGACGCTTCGAATTTGGCGAGGCCGGCCGCGAAGCGGTCATGCACGATCTACTCGGAGGGGTGCGTAAAGCAACGCATTCCATGGAGTTTCGACTGAAGAGCGGAGAAGTGTACCAGCGGATTATTCGGCGACTTAGCGACGGCTCGACCCTTCTCGTGCGATTGAACGTCACCGAAGAGAGGGAGCGCGTCCGCGAGATCCAAGCGCTCAACACAAAGCTTGCCCAGCAGATCGACGTCGCGAATGCCGCCAATGAAGAACTCCGCGCCTTTGCCTATGCGACATCCCACGATCTGAAGGCGCCAACGAACACCTCATTGATGATCGTGGATGCTCTCGAGGAGGAACTCGAGGGAAGGATCGCAGCTGACGACAAGCGTCTCTTGGGACAGCTGCGCAAAACGTCCGAGCGCATGGCGCGGCTTATCGACGACGTGCTGACATACACAACGGCCATCGGCTCCGAAATCGCTCTTCAACCCTTGGACCTGAACGCGGTCGTCCGCAACGTGCTGAGTGATCTCGATTCCGATATTACGTCGACGCGGGGGCAAGTGGATATCGGTGACCTACCAGTGATCCAGGCACATCCTTCTCAAATTCATCAACTCTTTCAGAACCTTATCGCGAACGCCCTCAAGTTCCACGCCCCCGAGCGAAGCCCACGGGTCGTGATCCGGGCGGTTGGGGCGGATGACGGGTTCGTGGGCATCGAGGTCTCCGACAATGGAATCGGCATCGCTGAGGAGCACAAAGGCAAGGTTTTCGAGCTTTTCTGCAGGTTGCACACCAAATCCGACTACTCGGGGACTGGGCTTGGCTTATCAATTTGTCAGCGCATCGCCCGAAACCATGGTGGTCGAATAGAAGTCTGGTCCGAACCAGGCAAAGGCAGCTCCTTTAGGGTGATCGTTCCAGGACCCATCGTCGCCAAATCGAAGGCCATGGCGAGCTAGTAGCGCGCGCGGCGCTCCGTGCGCGTTCCGCCGCTACCCAGTGCCGTCCGGAAGTGTCACTTCTATTCGTGTGCCGCGTCCGGCTCGAGCGCCGCGCGCTCGGATGTCCCCACCCCATCCCAAGACAATCTTGCGCGCGATCGAAAGACCCAAGCCACTCCCTTCGCGCGCATCTCGCGACTTTAATCGCTTCATCATGTCAAAGACCGATGCTCGGTGCGCTTCGGGGATCCCTGGCCCGTCATCTTCCACGGAGAGCACAATGGATCCGTCGCGAGCGTACGACGCAATGGAGATGTTTCCCGACGGACTGTCGCGGTGGATCACTGCATTGGACAGCAAGGTGGCAAGGAGCGTCACGCAGTCATTGCGGGGTGCCGTGAGCTCTGGCGCCTCGAGGCAGGTTTCGATCACAAAGGCCTCGGGAACGCCAACACGTGCTGCTGCGTCCAAGACGGCACTTGCGATATCAAACGTCGAGACAGGATCACCACAACGCCCAACCCGTGAATAGGTCAGCAGGTCATCAAGGAGGGTGTCAGCGCGCCGCGCGCTTGCCTCAAGCATGCCAAGACTAGAGCTGACTGTTTCGCTGAGCGGACGGCCCTCGGACTCCAGATCCTCACGCAGCCACTCGGGTATCGTACGCGTAGCGCGCAGCATCGCCCGCAAGTCATGCGTGATGTGGTAGAGGGCCTCTTCAAATTCATCGACATCCACCCCGGTCTGGGGGGCGGCGCAAAGAGCGGCAGACGTACCGTGCATGTGACCTGTCCCTCAGAACAATAACATAGCCTGGGCCCGCAATTACCGCGAGATGGCACGCGCGCGAAGATCGATAGTTTCGAGACATGAAGTCAAATTCTCTGGGTTTTTGTGCGTAGAACGCGGACGTGTATTGACTTGAATTTTACTCAACCAGAAGTAAGCATGCGCAGAACTCTAGGGATGTGTGAGGGGAGCATGACCAGAAGGCTCGAAAACGTCATGGTCATCGATGATGAGGAAGTCGATCAGATGCTTTATCGGCGCATCCTCACACGCTCTGGCCTTGTGGAGAACATCATCCCGTTCCTTTATGCCGACGAAGCGCTCGATTACCTGCGGAACGGCGAGCGGCCTGCCATTGATGTCATCTTCTTAGACATCAACATACCGCGGATGAACGGGTTCGAATTCCTCGACGCCGCGATGAATGAGATCGGCCCCTGCTTTGCAGACGCGGTGGTCGTGATGATCACCACATCTCTTAATCCACGCGATGAAGAGCGCGCGGCACAGTACGACGTTGTCAAGAAGTTCATCAACAAGCCGCTGACCATCGACCACGTCAATGGCGTGGCCGAGCTTGTGGCATAGCCTGACAGCGCCCCCCCCAAACGCGAGACACTTCACTAATTCGAGGCGCATTGTTTCGAGATTCAGGGCGGTCTTTAAGGCTTGGTTCAATCCACTATGCGAGCGTCATGCACGAGGGGTGACAGTAAGGTGAGCCAGCATCATGACCAGCGTTTCCGCAACTCAGTACCCGGATGACGGCAGCATTCTTGACCGCCGCGATCCTCCACTTCGACTTCTTGTTCTAGATGATAGCGAGTTCGACGCCCTGCGGATCGAACGTCTTGCGCGCGATCTGGATCAGGATATCGTTGCGCAGACTGCCAAATCGATTTCCGAGTTCCAGGACGCCCTGTCCGAGAGAAGCTTTGACCTTGTCGTGGTGGACTATCGCCTCCCAGACGGAGATGGGTTCGAAGCGGTCGAAATCCTGAAGTCGCACGAGCTAAACGCACATGCGGTGCCCATCATGGTGGCTGGGGAGATCGATACACGTGTTGCCGTCTCTGCG
>JBCCKB010000280.1:0-4533 GCA_039027595.1 Pseudomonadota bacterium
CAGAAAGCCTGCTGGCGGATGACATATCCCATTCGCGACGCCAGCCTTCGTCCTGTTTCCAACAGAGTGACCCCCTCGCTGATTGTTCCACGCCCAAGACTGAGCGCGCCGAGTTGGTGTAACACTTCGCACTCCGCACAGATGTCGCCGTCTCTGGCGGCGAGGTCGGCAGCCTCGTTTAGACAACTTTCGGCCCGGTCATGCCGACCAGCCACCCGGTGCACGGCCCCCAGAAGCGCCAGCGCGCGGGGCAGGATCACCATGTTTCCCCAACGACGGGCGGATGCCACGGCGCTCAGGGCCGCGACCAGAGACTCCTCTTTGTCGCCAACCAGCAGCGCGTAGCGTCCCAATGCGAACTGAACCCGGGCAATTTCGCAACCGCTAGCGATGTCACGCGCTTCCTCTAACCGTGTAACCGCAGACGTTCGGTTGCCCATCGCACGCAAGACATCCGCTTCAACAACGATCAGATCAAGGTAGCTTTCCGGATCTTTGCGGCGACAGGCATGGTTGAGCCCATCTTTTACGGCGCTGGCCGCCTTATCATAGGCGCCGCGCTTGGTAAAAATGATCGCCCGGGAGGCTTCGACCCCAGCCGCCACGGAACCCATGTCCTGGCCGACCATCATCGCCAGCGCAAGATCGCACTCCCGCTCGGCCGACGTCAGCGTTCCTCTCCACCGGCTCTGCCAAGCAAGCGTTCGAAGAGCCATACCAGCTTCGCGACGCTCGCTCGAGGAGGCTTCGGAAATGGCGGCCATCGCCCGTCGCGCAGAGTAAATACTCTTTGCCCGGTCGCGCCACCTATGGCTCCAGGCACGTTTATTGAGCAGCCATGGATGCGTAGTGGGATCACCCATGATCCGCTCGCCTATGCTTCCCCTTCAGTGTGCCTTCTGGCCAAATCGCGCCGATTGCCACGTCACACCAAATTCAGTGTCTTCACCTGCGCCCTCCCTCGGCGGATACGGGCTGCCCTTGCAAAGGTCGTCTCGATGCGCCTCGATCAGCCCACTGACGTCCTTAGAGAAGTCTCGCAATCCATTTTCGTCGGCGAATGCCTTAAGATCGCCGAGGAACGGCACAATCCAGGATGTATCTGCCTTCAACCAACAAACTCCCGATCCACACAACCGCCCCCGCCCCGAGCATCGCCGAATTGGACCGTAAGCGTCAATGCTCTCGGAATGTTCCTCTCGTTTCGGCAAGGCATGGCTCAGCGCTGAAACTGCGCGAAACCAGTCTCAAACAGCATACCAGCCGACTTTTTGCGGCTGCGACGCGTGATTTTGGACTACGAGTTTCAAGCCGCCGGATTAACGCGCCACGACGGCACAAGGGACATCGGGCCACCGCGCAGCGCCAGCGATGCGCTCGGCGATCCATGCATGGTCGTGACACCTCGACGTCCTTGCATATCCCAAAGACATGGGATCCTGTGGAAAGCACCTGGGGAAAGCGATCTGCAAGGAGGCGGCCGTGGGCGAAGACTTCAACATGTCGATGCGAAAGTTCCTGAAGCAAGTAGGGGTCACCTCGCAGCAAGAGATTGAGGCCGCCGTCCGCGCGGCCAAGGATGCGGGCGATCTGTCAGGAGATCACGTCAAGGCCAAGGTGGTGCTGACAATCGAGGAGGTTGGCATGACCCATGTCGTTGAGGGTGACATCTCCACGAAGGACGTGTGAGTTGGAGTTTACCCGCGAGGACGTGTTGGCCGTCCTCAAGCGCGTGGATAATCCTGTTTCAGGCACGGATCTGGTCACCTCCGACGCGGTTCGTGCGTTAAGCGTCGAAGACGGCCGGGTGCGCTTCGTCTTAGAGGTGACCCCCGACCAAGCCCAGGCGATGGAGCCCGTCCGTCAAGCCGCTGTCGCTGCGGTCGAGGCGCTGGTGGGAGCCGGAAACGTCTCGGCTCTGCTCACTGCTCATAGCAGCCCAAAGCCGCCGCCCAACCTAAAGATTGGCCGTCACCCGACTGCGCAAAAAGGCCCGCAAAAGCTCCCAGGGGTTGGCGCCATAATCGCGGTCGCGAGCGGCAAGGGCGGGGTCGGGAAATCGACGGTTTCAGCGAACCTTGCGGTTGCATTGGCGGCCGAAGGCAAACGGGTCGGTATGCTTGACGCCGATGTCTACGGGCCATCACAGCCCCGCATGTTGGGGATCTCTGGCCGGCCCGCCTCGCCCGATGGCAAAACGATACTTCCGCTGCACAATCACGGTGTCACGCTGATGTCGATCGGCCTCATGACGAAGGAGGATGAGGCCGTGGTCTGGCGCGGGCCCATGTTGATGGGCGCTCTCCAGCAAATGCTCGGACAGGTCCAGTGGGGAGACTTGGATGTACTGATCGTCGATCTGCCGCCAGGGACGGGCGATGTTCAAATGACCCTAGCCCAGAAGGCCGAAGTGACGGGCGCCATCGTGGTGTCGACGCCTCAGGACATTGCCCTTCTTGATGCTCGTAAGGCATTGAATATGTTTTCAAAAATGAACGTTCGGGTCATCGGGATGATCGAAAACATGTCCACGTTCATATGCCCCAAATGCGGCCATGAGGAACACATCTTTGGACATGGCGGGGCGCGCTCCGACGCTGAGCGGCTGGGTATTCCGTTTTTGGGCGAGATCCCCTTGGATCTGGATATCCGGGTTGCCTCTGATATGGGCATGCCTATCGCGGCATCAAAGCCCGAAAGCCGTCAGGCGAAAGCATTTCAAGATCTGGCACGGCAGTTAATCAAGGAAGAGATCATTTGAGCCAGAAGGAAGAACCACGCCGGGCCCAGAGGGAACGGCTCCTGGTACCCCAAATTCCGCACCCAAGCCTGTTGATCCTTCCGCGGCTTTGGCACCCCTCCAATGACAAGGGGTTTATTGTCCGCACATGCTTTATCGCGATCTAACGATGTCAATTTGGGCTGACATAGAGTCGCACACGTTTAACTGGGCGTGCTACGGGACGTCCTATCGCAAACCCATGGGACCTCTGACATTCGCGTGCGACGAGCGGCCTGGCGACGTCATGGCCTGGGTGCGCGCCAAACCGCCCTGCATGTGATCCTGATGGGAATAAGCTGATCGCCGAGGTAGCTTCTCGAAGCTCTCAACTGGCCGATCACGCAAGGAGCGCCGCGCATTCCGGCACGGGCGTTTTCAGCGTTCCATCCTGCAACCATTTGATGAGATTGTCACAAACCAGGTCGCCCATGGCCGCGCGGGTTTCATAGGTGGCGCTCCCGATATGGGGCGTAAGCACGACGTTCTCTAGCGACTTGATCGCTTCAGGGATTGTCGGCTCATCTGCAAAGACATCAAGACCCGCACCACCCAAGCGCCCGTCAACAAGCGCCGAAACCAGGGCATCTTCGTCCACTACGGAACCCCGAGCCACATTGATCAGAATGCCCTCCGGGCCCAGCGCGTCCAGAACCGGCCGGTTCACCAGATGGCGCGTTTCGCTCCCGCCTGGCGTAATTACGATCAACACGTCAACGGCATGCGCCAGTGCCACCGGGTTGGGATGGAATATCTGCGGGGCGTCCCGCCGCGAGCGGGCATGGTAGTGAACCGTCGCCCCATGCGCCTCGGCCAATCGCGCGATCGTTTGCCCAATTCGGCCAAAACCCAAAACGCCCACCTGCCGCCGCACAACGGTCTGTGTGAGGGGCGCATTACCCCGTCGCTCCCATGTACCCGAGCGCGCCCAAGCGTCCTGTAAGACCAGGCGGCGAGCTACCGCGAACCATAGCATCAGCGCGGTCGCAGCCACCTCGTCGTTCAAAACGTCAGGGGTGTGCGAGACCAGGATTCCGCGTGACAGGGCCCGTTCTACGTCGATCCCATCGTAGCCAACCCCATAGGACGCCGCGACCTGAAGCTTGGGGCAAGCCTCGAAAACATCGTCGGGAATCCCCCAATGGCCATCCGTGCATATCGCAACCACATCGGCCCCCCGCGCGGCCAACAGCGCGGCACGGTCGGGCGCCTCGAACAGGGACAGAATTTCGAAACGCGGCGCAAGCTGGTCGGCCATACGCGTGGTGAAGCTTCCGATCTGCAAGAGAACCGGTAGGTCAGGCATCCATGCCAACCTCTTGGCGTTGCTCCCCAAGACCCTCGATCCCGAGCGTCATCACGTCTCCCGGCTTGAGATAGACGGGCGCGGGCTTCATTCCCATCCCCACACCCGGCGGTGTTCCGGTTGAAATCACATCGCCTGGATGGAGCGTCATCAGCTCCGAGAGTTGCGCCACGATTTGAGCCACCGAGAATATCATCGTCGCCGTGTTGCCGCTCTGGCGCCGGGCGCCGTTAACATCGAGCCACATATCAAGCGACTGGGGGTCGGGGACCTCATCGCGGGTCACGAGCCAGGGGCCGGTGGGCCCAAACGTGTCGCACGACTTGCCCTTGGTCCACTGACCCGAGAGGTTGGTCTGAAAGTGGCGCTCGGAAACATCGTTGATCACACAGTAGCCCGCGACATGTGCCAGCGCGTCTTCTTCGGTCACGTATTTCGCATGTCGGCC
>JBCCKB010000281.1:0-4507 GCA_039027595.1 Pseudomonadota bacterium
CGGTTTTCCCCGACCATCTGGTTGGGGCTGTAACCGCAGTAGTTGTCTGGGCAATCGCCGCGCCCCGCCATGTTTGGCCGCGGATCCCATCCGGCGTTTCCACCGTTGCGAAGAACGGTTATTTCATCGGAGTGCCAGGGACCGTGCTCGGCTGCAATTGCTGTGCCCGTGGCAGGGTGGAACGCGATGCCCTGAACGTTGCGGTGGCCGTAGGTATAGGTCCGCTTGTCAAAGCCAACGGGCGGCGTGTTGCCCGCTGCCGGCTGGCCATCCGTGTCGATCCGCAGGACCTTCGAGCCCATCATGGTCGGGCTCTGGGGGACCTCTCCGTTATGGGTGTCACCGGTGGTGAGGTAGAGATAGCCATCCTCTGGGCCAAACCGAACCCGGCCGCCATTATGCGCGCCAGGCCCGCCAAACGGGTGATCGGACGCCGCCATTTTATAGGGCACATCATCCACGATGTCGGTCCGGTCAGAAACCGACGTGAGATCCTCGCTGACCACCAGCCGCATGAGGCGGTTTGTATGCGGCGTCACCATGTTTGACGTGGAGTACACGTAGATGCGTCGGTTGTCCGCAAAGTCCGGGTCTACCGCGACACCCATCATTCCAGCTTGGCCTTCGCAGAACAGGTCCTCGGCGGTCGACGCGTAACCTTCGGACTCGCTCATTCCCAGAAGCGCGTTAACCTCGCCCGAGGGCAGCCTCACCGACAGGCCATCGCACTTCTCGGTGTAGAACATCGTCCCGTCTTCGAGAAACGCCATGTCCCAGGGGCTCTCGAGGTCTTCAATTACGATTTCGTGGGTGAGGCTCGATGTATTCTGAGCCAAAGCTGGCCCCGCCACAATCGCCGCACTGGCAAGAAGCGGCACGAGGCCGCGCAAGTGTTGTTTCGTCATATGGTCCTCCCATGAGTATAGATGCCTTCGCGGCATTGCCTGCCGTCTCATTCTTGAAATAGCCAACTCACTACTGAACGTAATGGCCGCGTCTCTAAGCCTCGCCAGCCAACATTGCGTCCGCCCTGGCAAAGATCGCCTCGAATCTCGGCTTTGCCTTTCCGCGCTGCCTGACGGCCTTGAGCTCCTCGTAGTTCGACGACACGTCGCCGACCAAAAGCAGCCCGACCATCCCGTATGACTTGTGCGGGGTGCAAAAGAAGCCATAGGCGCCCTCAACGCCGACTGTCAGGTCAAAGTCCTTGCCAATTTTGCTCTTCCACCGCTCAACGCCCTCGGGGAGCATGTCCTTGAACGCTTGCACGTTGTGGTTCGTGTCCGTTGAGAGAAACCGGATCGTATCCCCGGGTTCCGCGCGCACGATATCGGGGTAGAAGACCATCAGTTCCTTCGCCTCCTCGGGATGCTTATTCAGCATCTCGACCTCGTGCACCGTGGAGGCTCTCGCGCGAGCCGGCAAAAGGCTTGCCGTTGCGGCCGCTCCCATAAGCGCAAGCTGTCGACGTCGTGATAAAATCATGTAGTTGCCTTGTGTTGGCTCGTGGCTCCTCCGAAACAGGATGTACCCGGCATCCTTCCCACGAGCTTATCGTCTGGATCGTCGCGGTACACATATCTGAGCGCCCGTGACGCTCGGCACACTACCTAATCCGCAACCAAAGGATGTCTCGTCGCCAATCACGGCATCCGGGTTAAACCGCGCTGTGAAAGGATGGGAACGCGACCAGCCTTGTCTTGGATGTTAGCGCTTTTCAGCCCACCTGCAAGACGTTCGGTTCGCTGAGTTAGGAGCGTCTGGGTGACGGCACCGCTCGAAGTGGCAGCCCGCTCCAAATCTGCCATGGCGTGCGGCCCGTCCGTCGGCCGTCGCAGGTCACCTTCACCGAAAGGAAACCACCTCTAGCTAACATGACACGACAGCTCCGTGCGAGGGCTTCAACCTCGTACCCGTCTGGGTCTTGGACGAAGAAACAACGCGCGACGAGATCGCCCGCCAGCTTGAATTCCACGCGTCTTCGATAAGTTACGCCATCCCTTGGGAAGCGGCATGTTCGGCGTCCGAATCGCCAATGGGCATAGCAAAATGACCGCACCTGGTTCTTAAGTCATGCGCCTTGGTCTGACCCCTGTTCACTGGCAACTCCAACTCGAACGCGCGCGCCGGATTGCCGAGATAAGCCAATGTCGGATCTCGAAAATCCAGCCCGTCCGCAACCAGCGGGCCAAAGGTGCCGCAAAGAGAGCCAACCGACCCGAGTTCGTCCGAAACACAGAGCTTTGAATGGATGCTCTTGGCCAAAACGCGTCTCCGCGGAGCTTATGCGAGCGGGGCCGATCATCCGCCGAGTTTGCGACTCTGGGGCCTACTGAGCGCTGTCCGGCCTTGCGAGGGCGAGCCATGCGGCAGCTAAGTCGGGGCGCCTCACGCGTGCCGCATCTCTACGACTTTCAGGCAGGCATATCGCCGTCGCGACGTCAAACTTGGTGGCTCACGCGTCGTCCTCAAGCGCTTGCGATGCAGCTTTAAGGTGAACCCAGGTGTCCTGCCCCATGTTCCGCAATGTCATCGCGGATCGACCAGACGGCGGCCATAAGGCGAATTCTCCGGCTTTGACCGCTCACGCTCGCGCGCCGCATTTCGCCTTTGTGTCAAGTGGAGCCCTGCCCAGGAAAGATCTGGCACACTTCTTGTTTTCTCCCCGTCGTGCAGAGAGCTTAAACCAATGGTTTAGCCGCACAAATGCCGCTCGATCGACGGGCACCGACAGGCGAAGGCGCGAGGAGGCGTCGCTGCGAAGATATCTGCCGATCGGGTTCAACGCAGCCCGGAATCCGCCAAGCGGGCGGACCACGGCGAGGCCAAACGGTTTCGACGTGACCGCTCGCGGTGTGAAGGTTGACGGCCACGCCAGGAATTCGGGGCGCGCAACGCTCTACCTTAGGCTGAAATTGATGCCCCCGTATGCAAAGCGAATGCAGCGCTTCGCGCGAGTCTACCCTCAAAGTCCTCGACACAATGTTCACGCAAGGTAGGCCGACAGGAAACTTGACTTTAGTTTTCATGTTGTTAACCAATGCGGTCGTTGTACGAGTGCTGTTGGGGTGAATGGTATGGGTGTTATCTCTACGTCTGGCGCGTGGTCAATTACCGTGCGCAACGCGGACGGCTTGGCGTCCTTGGATCAAGTGGATTTCTCCGAAGGTCCGGGGATCAAGCAACAGGTCACTGGCAGCATCAACGACGCCCTTGCCGCATTTGACGGCGTCACCCAGGGGCAACCCTATGTCGCGAGCCTGACAGCAACAGTCACGCTCGACGAGGCCGACGACATCGACTTTTACCTCTTCGCGGCGGGCCATGCGCGTCTCTACGTCGACGATGAGTTGGTTGGCGAGGTCACCGCCGCCGACTTGCCCGGCGCCGGTCCCGGTCCCTGCCCCGCCAACGGAGGCGCGGTGTGCTTGTGCCAGGCCGATACAACGGTTGCTCGGGACAAGATTGAAACGACGATCGCCGAAGGCACCCGCGAGATACGAATCGAGTACCTCAACCTCGATCCGTCCGAGGCGATGGATGCCAAATGGTCCGTGGGAAGTGGCGTGCCGCAGACACTCGATCTGACGCTGCCATCGGCCAGTGACGCACTGGGCGCGGATGAAATCGGCCAATGGGGTGACGTGATCGACACCGGCATCATGGGGATCCATCAGGTCCTCTTGGGCGACGGGCGGGTACTCTATTGGGGCGACAATGGCGACGGGAACGCTTTTTCCGGCAATCAAAGCTACGGCATATTCGACCCGAAGACCGGCACACATGAAGTCCTGAGCGAAAGCTACGCGGTGCAAATGTTCTGCGGCGCGGGGGTGCTGATCCCCGGGACCGACAAGATCTTGGTCTCGGCGGGCTACAGCGGCGGAGCAGATGACAGCCGGGTCTTCGACCTGTCCGAGGGCGGCATCATCAACGATCCGGAATACGCCCTGTCGACTGGTCGCTTCTACCCGACAATGATCTCTCTGAGCACAGGCCAGCTGGTGATCCTCGGGGGCAATGGCGGCGGTGGTAAGGCTACGCCTGAAATCTTCACCCTCGGCGAAGGATGGAGGACGCTCGACGGCGCAACCGACGCCGATATCGGCGCCAATTGGTGGTACCCGGATGCTTGGGTGAACAAAAAGGGCGAGGTCCTCTACATCGCCGTGGGTGCGGGCAACCAGAACGGCGGGACCAACGCCGCCGGGACCTTTGAGGTGATGGCGCTCGACCCCGAAGGCGACGGATCGATCCGACAGGTGGCGGAAGTGCCGTTCCAGATGGATGTCCGCTCGAGCGCGGCAATGTACGACGTCGGCAAGGTCGTGATCATGGATCACGTTGGCGATCTCTGGATCATGGATATCAACGGAGACACGCCCACCTTCACCTTTGCAGCCGACCTGCCGGGAGACCGCGAAAACGGTGACATGACGGTGCTCGCGGATGGGCGTGTCTTGCTCAATGGCGGAAGTCGCACGGGCAATTCCCAGTCCGACGCCAA
>JBCCKB010000282.1:0-4506 GCA_039027595.1 Pseudomonadota bacterium
CCCAACAGTGTTATCTCTGGGGCCCGACGCTTAAGAATGGAGCAAACCTCGTCGGCCAGCTCCATAAACTCACCTTCCCGCGCGGTGTTCCTTCGCCAGACCATGCCAATGGTTCGAGATGGCGGTGTTCCGCGAAACGGCGCGGCAACAACATTGTCCTGGTGCGCAACCTCCGATTTGACATAGAGCGCCGGCAGCAGCGACAACCCCATGCCCATGCCGACCATTTGCCGAAGCGTGTCCAGCGATGTCCCTTCATAGTCATGGGACAGGTGAGCTCCGAACTGCTCGCAGATCCGCTTCACCTGCTCGAATAGTCGATGCCCCGGCTCGAGGGAGAGGATGGTTTCACCCTTTAACATCTCGGGCGCGATGGACCCCTCTCCGGAGAAACGATGATCCTTCGGCATCACGGTGTATAGCGGCTCACGGAACAACGAACGCGTCTCGAAGTCCGCCTCTCGGATCGGCAGAGGAAAGTACAACATGTCGAGCGTCCCGGTTCCGAGCGAGTCGAGCAAGTGCTTGGGCAAACCCTCGCGAACGTAGAGTTTGAGCAGAGGGTGGGAGTCGTGCAGGTCGGGCACGATTAGCGGAAGAAGGTAGGATCCCAGGGACTGAACGATGCCGACCTTGATCGTACTTCGCAAAGTGCCTCGATGAAGGGACGATAGGCTATGTATTTCCTCCACTTCGCGAAGAGCCCTTCGGGCATGGGGCAGCACCATTTCGCCGATCGGCGTGGCGACAACGCGGGTTCTTGTCCTCTCCACAAGGGTCGCGCCGAGTTTCGTCTCAAGCTCCTTCAGCTGCGCACTGATCGTTGGCTGGGTTACATGGCAGGCCTCGGCTGCCCGGCGAAAATGCCCGGTCTCAATGACCTGGACCAGGTAGCGGAGCTGTTGAAGGGTTGGCATAAGCGGTTCTCGATAGAATTTTCCAATCGAAATATCTTTGAAATTCGATTGGATCAATGAAAACCGCGCTCCATTTAGCGCTTCGTGGGGTGTGGAGCAGTCATGAGGCGGTTCAAGAACATTCTTGTATTGTCTGCGCCCGATAGCCATTCGGATGCCTTGATCGCGCGATCGCGCTGGCTCGCCGAAGCCAACGGAGCCATGCTGACGGTAATGGATGTCATTGATACGAGAGGCGTCGAGTTTGCGCGCCTTTTGTCAGCAATCCCCGCAGGATGCGCGGCAGATGTGGAAGAGCAGGTCGTTGCCTACCGTGAGGACAAGCTGGAGCGGCTGGCGAGCACCTTGCGTGACGAGGGCCTCACTGTTCGAACAACACTGGCCCGTGGGAAGGGTTTCGTCGAAGTAATCCGCCAGGTTCTTCGAAATGAAAATGATCTGGTGCTGAAGGCGGCAGATCGCTCAGCGGCACGAAATGTTCTGGCGGGCCCCGACCTGCACCTGTTGCGAAAGTGCCCGTGTCCGGTTTGGATCCTAAATTCCGCGGCCGAACCATGCGCACGCCGCATTCTTGCAGCGGTTGATCCAGACCCCGAAGATCTTGAACGCGACGCGCTAAACCATCAGGTTATGCTGCTTGCGACCTCGCTTGCGTCACGGGATAACGCGCGGCTTGATGTGTTGCATGCGTGGTATCTCTACGAAGAGTCGGCGCTTCGAAGCAGCTTCTTGAAAACGCCGCGCGTTGAAATTGACGCGCTTTTGGCGAACGCGGAACGACATAGCAAGTGGCGGTTAAGCGCACTAACGACGGCTTACGATGAGTTTTCTGAGCGCATGCACATTGTTCATGTAAACGGGATCCCGGAAGACGTAATCGTCGAACACGCGGAGAACGAGCGGATTGATACATTGGTGATGGGCACACTTGGACGAAGTGGTCTGGCGGGGTTCTTCATTGGAAACACTGCGGATACGGTTCTCAACCGCGTTGGATGTTCGGTTGTTGCAGTCAAACCCGAGGGCTTTGTGTCACCGGTTACCCTTGATGACGAGGTCAGTGCATGACCCAACCACGCAACATCGCGATGATCGGGCTTGCACCCGTAGCTTTGTCAGCGGGACTGTTCATTTGGTTCTTCAGCTTCATAGAGCCTATCTCGGATGGACAAACCCTCAGGCTCGCATGGGAATGGGTGCCGTCCCTTGGAATATCGCTTTCCTTTCTCGTGGACGGGTTGAGCCTAACTTTCGCGCTGCTGATCAGCGGGATCGGAGCGCTGGTCTTCCTCTACTCGAACACCTATCTCGCCGGTCATCCCCATTTCGCGCGCTTCGCGCTATTCCTCACGAGTTTCATGCTCGCGATGCTGGGGCTTGTTCTCGCGGACAACCTTATTGCGCTCTTTGTGTTCTGGGAGCTTACGACGATCACATCCTACCTGCTGATCGGGTTCGGTCACGCAACGGCAAATGGCCGCCGCTCGGCGCTTCAGGCGCTGTTTGTGACAGGAGCTGGGGCGCTTGCGCTCCTGGCGGGATTTATCCTGTTGGGGTTCACGGCCGGTAGCTTCGAGCTGTCGGTCATACTTTCCCAGGGCGATGCGCTCAAAGACCATGCCCTGTATCTGCCCATCCTCATCCTTATCCTCGCCGGTACATTTACGAAGTCGGCGCAGTTTCCCTTTCACTTCTGGCTGCCGAATGCCATGGCCGCTCCAACACCCGTTTCCGCATTCTTGCACTCCGCAACCATGGTCAAGGCGGGAGTTTACCTCATGGCGCGGATGCATCCGGCGATGTCGGGGACCGATGTTTGGCTCTGGACCCTAACCATTGCCGGAGCAATCACCGCTGTCTTCGCCAGTGTTCTTGCCTTACGTCAAACTGATCTGAAGCAGGCATTGGCCTACACGACGCTTATGGCGCTTGGAACGCTGACGCTGTTCTTGGGCAATGAGTCCGGCTACGCGATGACGGCGTTCGCGACGTTCTTGATTGTCCACTCGCTTTACAAGGCCGCGCTTTTTCTGATTGTTGGGTGCGTCGACTACGGCACCGGAACGCGGGACGCAGAGATCCTTGGAGGTCTGGTGCGCGCAATGCCGGTAACGGCTTTAGCTGCGGGTCTCGCAGCTCTGTCCATGGCTGGGTTTCCACCGTTCTTGGGCTTTATCGGCAAAGAGCTGAAATACGCAGGTGCTCTCGCCGTTGGTTCCGAGCCGCTTTTGGTCGCGGCCGCCCTTGTATTGGCGAACTCACTCATGCTTGCGGTGGCTGGCATCGTTGCATTCCGCCCATTCTGGCGCCCAGCCAGAGGGGAGACGCCGCGAGCACCCCAGGAAGCACCGTGGGCGATGCTTGCGGGCCCGGTTGTCCTTGCGGTCTTTGGTGCTCTGTTCGGTCTGAGACCCGATCTTCTTCAGGCCTCGCTGATCGATCCTACCGTGGCCTCCCTTTTGGGATCCACCGAAGATGCAAAAGAACTCAAGCTCTGGGCAGGGGTCAACTTGCCGCTTATCCTTTCGGTTGTGACCGTCGGGCTCGGACTAGTTTTCTATCTGGGGCACGTGCCGCTCAGGGAACGTCTCGCGCGCACGGTTGGCGCGTTGCCTAGTTTTGATCGCGGATGGGACGCGTTCCTTATGGGACTAAAGGCGTTCGCTGCATGGCAGACCCGTTTGATCCAGACAGGCGTTCTTCGGCAGTATATCTTTGCGACCTTCACCACGGTGCTCGTGGCCGTTGGCGGCACAATGCTTGCCCGTGGCGCTCTGCCCGGCGCGCCGGACTTGTCGGACGTGTCTTGGAAGAACGTGGCGCTAATGCTCCTGATCGTCGTGGGCGCAGTTCTATCGGCGGTCACGAGTTCGAGGATTGCGGCAATGGCAGCCCTTGGAGTTGTGGGGATTGGGGTTGCCATGATTTTCATTGTCTTTGGCGCTCCGGACGTGGCCATTACGCAGCTCCTAGTCGAGACGCTGGTGGTCGTTCTGGTCGCTGTCGCGCTTTTGCGTCTGCCACTATTGGACCCGTTGGGCGCCCGCGATAAGCGGCCGCTAGATGCGATCCTGGCCTGTTTCGTCGGCCTCGTAACGACGCTCACTCTTCTCGCCGTGCTCGAGACCCCCCTCGACCGCCGCCTCACCGACTACTTCGAAGCAACGAGTTGGCCGGATGCCTTTGGGAGAAACATCGTCAATGTCATCTTGGTGGACTTTCGCGCGCTCGACACCTTTGGCGAAATCGCAGTTGTGGTGATCGCAGCGCTTTCGGCCTACGCGCTCTTGCGCACGACGACAAAGGCGAAGTCATGAACTCTATCATCTTGCGCGCGGGCACACGCTACCTCGCCGGGTTGCTCCTGTTGTTCTCGATGTACATGCTGATCCGTGGTCACAACGAGCCGGGCGGTGGCTTCATTGGCGGGCTGATCGGATCCACAGGTTTTGTTCTTTACGCCATCGCCTGTGGCACCGAGGACGCGCGAAAAGCGCTGAGAATTTTGCCCCAGAACATCGCTATGGCTGGGCTAGGGATTGCGCTTCTCGCCGGGATCTTTGCGGCGCTCTTTGGCGACGCGCTGTTC
>JBCCKB010000283.1:0-4378 GCA_039027595.1 Pseudomonadota bacterium
AACCGCCAATTCTTGGGCGATGCGCGCCTCGTCCACTCCCTCCGCCAAATCGCTCAGGCGGGCGAGCGCTGCACGAAAGCTTGCCTCCATCTCTTGGCTTCTTGTCTGCAAGAGCGCCTTGGCGTTGGAGACATGGGCGGCGATGTCGTCGACCTGGGCGCGGATGATCCGTTCAAGCTCTCGGCCCTCGCGGCAACGCGCGGCATCGAAATCCGACAAAAGTGGGGCAATCCCGGCGCTCAGAGCCCCTCTCAACGGCTCGGTCTCTCGATCACCTCCAACATGATCAACGACGCCCTTTAGGCTTAGAATCTCAACCGCCGATGGGTCCCTAAGAGTGACACCTTCACGGGTCGCAGCCTCCTCGATTCGTCCAATAAGCCGCAACGTTTCGGTTAATGCCTGGGAATTGAGCACGCCTGGACCGGCACCATCCTCGCGAAAAAGCTTGAGCGAGAGCGTCACGTTGCCGCGCGCCACAACCTTTTGAACCGCGCTGCGCAGCGCCGCGTCAAGGCCTTCAATTTGGTCCGGAATCCTTAGTCTAATGTCGCATCCACGGCCATTTACGGCCCGAATGTCCCAACTCCAGCGCCACCCCTCGGCCTGCCCTTCGGCACTTGCGAACCCTGTCATTGACCGAGTTCCCTTGGCCTGCGCTGCGGCGCTCAAGTTAACCTTCCGTTCATTTAATCCGGGTTTTTCGACAAATTTCTGCCATAGTAGGGCCACGGTTCGCTAACGCCGTTGTTCGTTATCAGAGGGGAATGGCCGTCACAACTGCACCGCAGGAAGTCGATGTTCATTGAAATGTAAATGACCGCATCAGTAATCAGTCTTGTCGAACGCCGCGCCGCAGTGGCCGATCCGGTTCTGAACCGGGTGGAAACCTATTGGGACGATTTGCGTTCGGGCCGGAATGCCCCGTCGCGCGCCGAGGTGAGCCCGCAAGGCCTCTCGAACGTCCTTTCGAACTGCTTTATTCTCGAACGTATCGCACCGGGTCTCGCGCGGTTCAGGGTGTTTGGCCGTCACGTGAGCGACGTTATGGGCGCCGATCTGCGGGGCATGCCCATCTCGGCGATGTTCTTCGCCGAAGACAGGGAAGTGCTTGAAGAGACATTAACCCAAGTGTTCGATCGGCCGGCCACTGCGCGGCTTGCCGTGGAAAGCCCCGGCGGCTTTGGTCGCGAGCGTCTTGCGTGCAAGATGGCTCTTTTGCCCCTGCGGGACGACCTAGGGAGCATGTCTCGGCTTTTGGGGGCGATCACGGTGACCGGAGAGGTCGGCAAGACGCCCCGGAGATTGGCGATCACGGGCAAGACCCTGCTCGATGTTCCCATGGGAGAAGCGATGAAGGGCGTGCATATCGCGCCCAGCGTCCCCAAACCACGCCCCATTGCCGCAAGCGAAGAGATGGGGAAGATCGTTCGACTTCCGCTGTCCGCCGAATAGCGCGACCTCTTGGGAACATCGTGGCGGGGCGCGTGCCCCACCACGGTCGCCCTAGACCGCTGCCACCGAGCGTTCGGTATCGCGACGCGCCGACAACTCCTCCGCAACAAGAAACGCAAGCTCCAGTGCTTGGCTCGCGTTCAGGCGCGGATCGCAGGCGGTGTGGTAGCGGTGCGAAAGATCCTCGTCCGATACCGCCCGTACCCCGCCCGTGCATTCTGTCACGTCCAGCCCGGTCATCTCGAAATGGACGCCCCCCGGGACAGTGCCCTCGGCCTTGTGAACAGCAAAGAACTCCTGGACTTCGCGCAGGACGCTTTCGAACGGGCGCGTCTTGTATCCCGAGGATGACTTGATCGTGTTGCCGTGCATCGGGTCACAAGACCAGAGAACATTCGCGCCCTCTTCGCGCACCGCCCTGATCAGCCGCGGCAAGTGGTCGCCAACCTGGCCCGCGCCGAACCGCGCAATCAGCGTGAGCCGCCCAAACTCGTTGCCCGGGTTTAGTTTGGCCATGAGCACCTTAAGATCCTCGGCTGTCGTGGACGGTCCGCATTTCAACCCGATTGGATTGAGCACCCCGCGCGCAAACTCCACATGGGCCCCGTCTGGTTGACGCGTGCGATCGCCGATCCAGATCATATGTCCCGATCCAGCAAGCCACTGCCCGGTCGTCGAATCAACACGGGCCAATGCCTCTTCGTATTCGAGCAAGAGCGCCTCGTGAGAGGTATAGAAGTCCACCTTGCCGAGCTCGTACTGCGTTTCCGCGGTCATCCCGGCAGCGGACATGAAATCAAGCGTGTCCTGGATCCGGTTCGCCATGGCGCGGTATTTTTGGGCCTCGCCATTCTCGGTGAAACCCAAGGTCCACGAATGGACTCTATGGACGTCCGCGAAGCCCCCCGTCGAAAAGGCGCGCAGAAGGTTCAAGGTCCCCGCCGCCTGTGTGTAGGCTTGAAGCATCTTCTTGGGATTGGGCGTCCGGGCCGCTTCGGTGAACTCAAGTTCGTTGATGATATCGCCCCGATACGAGGGCAGCTCCACGCCCTCTTTCACTTCCGTTGGAGCCGATCGCGGCTTAGCGAATTGCCCCGCCATTCGGCCCACCTTCACCACCGGCACCTTGGCGCCAAATGTCAGCACCATGGCCATCTGCAACATAACCTTGAACGTATCGCGGATCGTGTCCGCGCTGAACGCGCCAAAGCTCTCGGCGCAGTCGCCACCTTGAAGGACAAATGCCTCGCCCTGTGCCGCGGCACCCAACGCGGCGCGCAGTCTTCGGGCTTCTCCGGCAAACACGAGCGGCGGATAGCTCGCAAGTTTCTGCTCGACAGCCTCAAGCTGCGCCGTGTCGGTGTAGTCGGGCATCTGAACCCGCGGCTTGGCGCGCCACCCCGCCTTGCTCCATTCGCCCATTGTTCCGCCCTCGAAGAAAATTGGTGACGGGCCTTATAGCTGCCGCTTTCGGGGAAGAAAACCAGCAAACGTTGAGCAACTGATCAAGGAGTAGGCGCTTGATGGAAAGCAGCTTTCCTGTTTCGGTGGCGCGATCGAGACTCGGACGGAGATGCAAGCGCTGTGAGCGCCAGCCCAAACCCTAGCGAGACCGCCGGCAAGACCCGCCGCCATGTCTTTTTGTTATTGGAGAACTTTACCCTCCTGAGCTTTGCCTGCGCGGTCGAGGCGCTGCGAATCGCTAACCGCATGGGAGGAGGCGCGCTTTATTCCTGGCGCTTGATCGGCGAAGGCGGGCAAGACGCGACCTCCTCATGCGGGGCTAAATTCCGCCTCGATGGCGATCTCGAGGAACTGTCCAGGGACGACACGCTGTTTATTTGCGGTGGCATCGACGTGGCTCAAGCTTCGAGCAAGCGGATCCTGAACTGGATCCGCCGCGAAGCGCGTCGGGGAGTGACCGTTGGCGGGCTTTGTACAGCCAGCTACACGCTCGCGCGCGCGGGCTTGCTCGACGGAAAAAAGGCAACGATCCACTGGGAAAATCAGGACAGCTTCGCAGAGGAATTCGAGGAAGTGACGCTCACGAAATCCGTTTTCGTGATCGATGCAAACCGCATTACGACGGCCGGCGGCACGTCGTCGATTGACTTGATGCTCAAGATCATTGCGGGTGATCATGGCGAAGATCTCGCAGGAGCAGTCGCCGATCAGCTGATTTACACCTCGATACGCACCGACCAGGACACGCAACGACTTTCGGTTCCGACCCGGATCGGGGTGCGACACCCCAAGCTCGCCCGCGTTATCCAGATGATGGAACAGAATATCGAGGATCCGATCAGTCCCGCCATCCTTGCCCGCGAAGTTGGCATGTCGACGCGCCAGCTTGAGCGTTTGTTCCGCCGCTACCTGAACCGAAGCCCAAAACGCTACTATATGGAAATCCGCCTTCAGAAGGCTCGGAACCTTCTCATGCAGACGGATATGAGCGTCATCAACGTCGCGCTTGCTTGCGGTTTCGCAAGTCCCTCTCATTTCTCGAAGTGCTATCGCTCGCAATATCAGACCACCCCCTATCGAGAGCGCGGCGCGAATGCCGCACGGCTGTCCGTTTAGGGATTGGCGCGTCATCGTTTCCTGGCTTGAACACCGGGGCACCGCCACTGGGTGATGGCATGGCATTCACATCGCCGAAGCTCAGTCGCGTTTCACCAAGGACGTCGGGCGGGCACCATGGCGCTTACGCTCTTGTGGGAACAATCACGGCTCGTCTGCGCTGAGTATCTCCAAAGTGGCAAAAACGGGGCCGTTTCTGGGCAAGGGGACTCGTTTCCACGTACCGCCAGGCATACAGATGAACCGCTGAAGTGATGTTTTTGCCTGTGCAGACGAGTGAGTACCAACGTGTCCATGTTCCGAGATTTTCGCGCCGCGCTAGGGCCTCGTGCCGCTCGTTTTC
>JBCCKB010000284.1:0-4372 GCA_039027595.1 Pseudomonadota bacterium
AACTAATTTGCATGAAGTCCGTTGCCGCTCGCTTGGCGATCGCCAGTTTTTCCGCCGTCTTGGTGCCTGTTATCTCTGAAGTCACGTTTTTTTGCCCATTGATTTGGAGAGGATACCACGCATGCCTATGCTGTCTTTCAGCCAAGCAAACGTGCGCCGAGATCATCCGCGGGCGCGCCGCCAGCATCGCCGTAGTCCATGTCGCGAGTTCCTGGCTCGTCTTGCCCTTGTTTTTTGTTCGGCGCCTATCCCGAGTGCTTTGCCGATGCGTAAAGGGAAAGAAACTACCGGGCGAAGATATGGCATGAATTCAGCATGATTCGGGCACGCGGAGCGTGCGTGCGGACACTGGACCAGAATCTCGAGATTTGTTTTATGTGACGCCGCGTGCCGTGGCCTCGTCGGCTCTCGTCCTTGCGGGGCTATGCAAGCTCAGGGAATTTCGACTTCAACGCGGCTACAGATTGCCCGAGCGTGTCGGTGAGGCCGCCGAAATCAACGGAGCCCGGGTTGACCTCGCCCTCTTTGCAGATGTTTGCGAAAGCCTGGAAACCGAGGTTCATCGCGCTCCCCTTCATGCCGTGAAGGGCCTCGGAACGGGCGGTCGGATCGGTGATGGTCGGTAAGCCCTCGGCGGCTTCCTCGATCTCGCTCAGGAACAGGACAGCGATTTCAGCGAAGTCTTCGGCGCCAATCTCGTCTCGCAACTCCTGGACGCGGTTCCAGTCGATCATGCCCGGCTCCTTCCCTGGCGTTCTGCCCAGATTTTAACCGCGCGCCTTGTACCCAAGGTTACCGGATCTTCGTCGAAACCAAAAAACTTTATATTTCACGGCCTCTTAAGATTGCTGGGTCATAAGAGGCGGCCTGGGAATGAGCACGAGGGGTGCCCTTGCCAAGATGAAGACAGCACGAACACCGTCGCCGAAGAGCGGAACTCTTGCGGCTGCCGACCGCGGTGTGATCCGCTCTGTGCTGATCGTGGATGACAGCCGGGCGCATCTCAAGCTGATGTCGACGATTCTGACCCGTTGGGGGTTTGAGGTGGCGGAGGCCGAGTCCGGCGAGGCCGCGATGGCGCATCTCAAGGCGCATTCGGTTGATCTTGTGCTCAGCGACTGGGTCATGCCGGGGATGAGCGGAATTGAGCTTTGCGAACGGTTCCGTAAGGAGGGCGGCGACGCCTATGTCTACTTCATTCTTCTGACCTCCAAGAGCGAGGTCGAGGATGTCGCGCGTGGGCTAGCCGCGGGGGCGGATGATTTTCTGTCGAAGCCGATTGACCGGAACGAACTGCAAGCGAGGATCGCCGCGGGTGAGCGGCTCATCGCCATGCAACGATCAGTCGTTGAAAAGAATCGGCTGCTTGAGGCGACACTGGGTCAGCTGCAAACGCTTTACGACGGGATCGCGCGGGACTTGATCGAGGCGCGGCGGCTCCAGCAATCCCTGGTCCCCGAGCGGTTTTGCTCCTACCCCGAGGG
Source organism: Pseudomonadota bacterium (assembly GCA_039027595.1). Classification (GTDB taxonomy): domain Bacteria; phylum Pseudomonadota; class Alphaproteobacteria; order Rhodobacterales; family Rhodobacteraceae; genus Ovoidimarina. Next base: position 1,485 of record JBCCKB010000284.1, read on the forward strand.
TGATGTCTCCCTGCTTTTGCGGCCGTCGGGGCACGTGGGCGGAGACCTCGTGGGGACGATCGCAACCGATGGCGATCAAATTGGACTCTATTCCATTGATGTCTCGGGTCACGGCATCGCCTCGGCGCTCCTGACGGCGCGGCTGGCCGGGTATTTCTCGGGCAGTACACCTGCGCATAACATCGCCCTTGTTCCGACCGAGGATGGCGGACACGAGATCCGGTCGCCCGAGGACATATGCCTGGGCCTGAACGCGCTCACAATCGGTGACATGGAGACAGAGCTCTATTTCACCATGCTCTTCGCCCGCTGCGATCTGGCCACTGGATGCATCGAGATCGCGCAAGCAGGACACCCCAACCCCTTGATTCAGCGCAAAGGCGGTTCGGTTGAGTTTCTCGGCAATGGCGGGATGCCGGTTGGGCTTTTCGAGGAACCGATCTTTGGCACCTTTTCCACTCGGGTCGAGCCAGGTGACCGATTGCTGTTTTACTCCGACGGATTCACCGAACAAGTCGATCCGGAAGGGGAGATGCTTGACGAAGAGGGTCTCGAGAAGATCATTCGGGGCCTCTCCGAGACATCTGGGGCCGATTTTATCGAGGCATTGACCTGGCACCTTTCCGACTATTCCGGCGACGCGGATTTCGATGACGACATTTCAGCGGTCTTCCTGGAGTACAAGGGGCGCTCTTAACCCCCGATCTGGCGCAGAAATGCCCGGTCTCCGTCATTAGCAACCATTTCTGCGGCAAGCCGGATGGGCGCCCAGATCGCCGCATGCCCCGGTTCGGAGGGTAGACCAAGCGAGACGACAGGTCGGGCGAGATAGACATGGCACAGCTTCTCGGCCCAGAGATTATACTCGGGCATAAAGGTGAAGCGACGAAATGCACCTAGACGCCGGGGTGCGGTGATGCGCCAACCCGTCTCTTCCAGAACCTCCCGGTGCAGGGCAGAGATGGACGACTCACCCCTGTCGATCCCACCACCCGGGAGCTGGAATTCGGGCACTGGCGCGTCCTGGTGGGTCAGAAGCACCTTGTCGCCACGCACCAGCACGGCATAAGCGCCCGGGCGATGCGTGTAGCGCAACCCTGCTTTGACCGGTTCGCCGACCCGCCTGATCGCCATCTTGGACCCTCTCGCCCGCCGACTATATGTTAGGGCTAATGCCAGTAGGTGGCGCCCAAGGAAACCCATGACACTCAGCTCAAAGATCGCCTGGGACGATACCGTCCTGCCGTTTCAACTTGATCTCTCGGACATCCGGGGACGGGTGGTTCGGCTCGACGGCGCCCTCGACGAAATGTTGGCGCAGCACGACTATCCCGCCCCGGTCGAGGCACTGATCGCCGAGGCCGCGCTGCTGACGGCACTCATCGGGCAGACGATCAAGCTTCGTTGGAAGCTTAGCCTTCAAGTTCGGGGAGATGGTCCCGCTCGGCTCGTGGCGACGGACTATTTTGCGCCTGCGGCCGAGGGTGAGCCGGCGCGCATCCGTGCCTATGCCAGCTTCGACGCAGATCGGATCAACGCCGGAAGCGATGGGTTCGCTCAGATTGGCGCGGGCTACCTGGCCGTGCTTATCGATCAAGGTCATGGAACCGCGCCGTATCAGGGAATTACGCCGCTCGCGGGCGGCTCGCTCGCGGCATGCGCCGAGACATATTTCGCGCAGTCCGAACAGCTTTCCACTCGGTTCGCCCTGCGCTTTGGCCGCTCCGCGGAGCCCGGAACCGGAGAGCGCTGGCGAGGCGGCGGCGTGATGCTTCAGCACATGCCAAAGGCATCGCCATTTGCCCAGGGTGGCGGTAGCGGCGAAGGCGGGCTCCTGAGCGCCGGAGATGTGCTTGACGGCGACGACCTCGAAAACTGGACGCGCGCGAACCTCTTGCTGGATACGGTAGAGGAGTTCGAGTTGATCGGGCCGGGCGTGCAGCCGACCGAGCTTTTGGTTCGGCTCTTTCATGAGGAAGGCCCGCGCGTTTTTGATGCGCAGCCCGTGGGATTTGGATGCACCTGTTCGCCCGACAGGGTGCGCCAGAGCCTCTCGATTTATTCCGCGCGCGACATCGCGCACATGACCACCGACGAAGGTATCGTTACAGCCGATTGTCAGTTTTGTGGCGCACATTATGAGTTTGACCCGGCGACGCTTGGCTTCGAGGCCACAGGCGCGTCCGATGACAGGGCTTGATGTTCGCCACAGGCTTGCGCGCGCCGCGATGACGCCGGGGCCGCCCTCATCGGACTATGACCTCGCTCGGGACGTTGTCCTGCCAGAAGGTCGTCGGCTTCGGCCGGCGGCGGTATTGGTTGGAGTACTCGACCGCGGTATAGGGCCGGAACTCTTGCTCACCAAGCGGTCTTCGCGGCTAAAACACCATCCGGGCCAGATCGCGTTCCCGGGGGGCAAGGTGGATACGGGCGACGCAGGCCCAGAGGCCGCAGCGCTCCGCGAAGCGGATGAAGAAGTGGGTCTGTACCGGGAAAATGTGGAGGTTTTGGGTACGTTGCCTTCCCATGAGACGGTCACGGGATTTACGGTCACGCCAGTCCTAGGGTGGATCGAGGGCAACTTTGTGCCGCAGCCTGAACTGGGTGAGGTGGATGAGGTGTTCTTTGCCCCCCTTTCATATGTGACCGACCCCCGCAACTATGTCGTGGAGGCACGGCGCTGGCGTGGGCAGACGCGACGATACTATGCGGTGCCATGGGGTCCTTACTACATCTGGGGTGCGACAGCACGCATGCTGCGGGGGCTGTCGGACAGGATGACGTCGTGACGCGGATCACAGGCGAATGGCTGACCCGGGCGCCGACAAGAGCCGTGATTGAAATGCTTGAAGGGGCGGGAAAACGGGCACTTTTCGTGGGTGGGTCGG
>JBCCKB010000285.1:0-4316 GCA_039027595.1 Pseudomonadota bacterium
GCCTAATGTTACGCACATAATTGAGTAATTCCCCTTTGTGCCATCGCATAAGGTCCCGAAGGCACCATCCAACACCGGTTTGCACCAGATATTCAGGATCATAGAGCAGAGCGTTACAATGTCGAAGCGCGACGTCTTTGTGTGATCCAGACTTTGCAATCTTGCGCGTAAAAATAACGACACTCGCCCGGCGCAACCAGAGGTCATGGTGGGCGTTCCAATGACCCAAGAGTTCGATCATGTCTCGTTCATGAATTTCCAAAACACGAGGCAACACCACCCTCGTGACCCTATCGATTTTGCTCCAGCCCTGAAGACCACTTATAAGGCTCTCCAAGTGGTCGAAGCGCTGGGGTGCAAAGTACTCCGGTACCGCTTCCAATAGAGCCAATGCGATCGTCTTCTGTTCTCCATACCCAGAGGCGATGAGCCGCGTCGCCAGCTCGATCTTTTGTTCTGTGTCCAAGGCGGACAGGTAAGGCTTTAAACCAATGAGGAGACGCTCCATTTCTGGCGCCCTCACACCATACCCAAGATAACGCGGATCAGGTTCATTCGCGTCTGCGATATAGGGCGTTCGCCTGCCCAACGCACTCAGCTTCGAAGAAATCGCACGTTGTAATGCAGCGACGTCTGCGGATGACCGGCGGTTCATGGCAACGTGAAACCTACGTCAGACATGCGGCGTCGGCAATTCTAAGTCGAGATCCTCCGATCTTCGCGTTGCTGCTATGCAGGACCCGCAAGGACGCATGGCATCCCCCCGGTTTCGTGGACGTTTATGGGCTAAACGGCGCTAGCGTTTCGAGGGCACTTCTTTCGTAGTCGATTGATGAGAGGTATCCCAAAACCGAGCTTCGGCGTCCGGGGTTGTACCAACCTTTAATGAACTCGAAGATGGCCATCCTGGCCTCGGCTTTGGTCTGGAACTTGCGCCGGTCGAGGAGCTCGCACTCTAGGTTGGCAAAGAAGCTCTCGAACATGGCGTTGTCACAGGCATCGCCGACCGGTCCTATTCACGGGCTGGCGTCGGCCTCTTTGCCCCTAATCCCGAAAGCGAGGGACTTGAATTGCGAACCCTGGTCGCTGTGATGGATGACATCCGAGGTTTGCGTTGACCGATCGCCATGTTCATCGCATCGCGGACGAGCTGTATCTTCAGGTTGAGCCCCAAGGCCCAACCGATGGTCCGACGCGCGAAGGCATCAAGTACGACCCGCAGGTATGGGTAACCTGCCCAGGTCGGCACATCGGTGCTGTCAGCCACCGAGCATGCTCGTCCCGTCCGCGTAGACGTTGCGGTTTACTAGATAAGCGGAAGGGCGCGCCCGGTCATCCCGGATTGTTGCGCGCGTGCTTCGGCGGCGCCCGACGTCGGCTAGACCTGACGCTTTCATGAACCTCTCGATACGCTTGCGACAGATATGGGTGCCGCGATCGGCTAGCTCAGCATGGATGCGCAGGGCCCCCGTAGCTCTCCGAAGACGGCGTGCGGATCCGGCGGGTCAACCCTGTCAGGTCCTGTGTCCGCGATGTCCCACGCCGACGGTTCGCGGGACTGCCATGCGTAGGGTCCCTAGGCGACACACCCACGCAGCGTGCCTTGGGTCTCGATTACAAACGCGGCTTGGTTCGACATCATGAATTCGGAGGCCTCAGACTGGTCAGATCGTTCTAAGCAACCCAGGCGTCGTCCATTGGGCGTGAACCAATCGCGCCTTCAATGAGCGGGACTTTGAGAGGATGCCGCGCCTGGCACAAGGACTTAAGCTCACGGTGACGTCGGCGCAATTCATCCCGCTCTTGGCTGCCCAAGATATCGACACGTCTACCGCCGTCCCGCTGCACCTGCCTGATCCGGGTGTGGATCCTGATCACCCGCGGCTCAAACGCCTGCCCGAGGTCTTCAGCACGCCGTCTAGCTCTCTGCCCCGAGACGATCTACTCCCGGAAATCCGCCGGTTACGGGGGCCTTGTTCGTGGCATCTGAACACCGTTCCAAACCGGTCAAAGGGTGTCCAAGAAACCGGGGCTACTTCAAATCCAAAACTCAATACGGCTTTTTGTTCATCGTAGTTACGAGCGCGAACCTTAAGCTAAGGGCGTGATTTAATTGTCTTCGCTGGAGTATGCACTGATTTCCCCTAGGTTATGCTGTCGGCCACGCCGGGTCGCCGGGAAGCGTAAACGGCCTGCGCGACAGCGGTCGTATGTAGTCTTTCTAACCAACAAAGACCTTGAGCACCCGAGTCCACCTGAAGCTCAACTTGACGTCCAACTTCCTATGCCATACGCACCACGCGGAGTAGGCGGGTATGGTGAAATGGTATCACACGAGCCTTCCAAGCTCTTGGTGCGGGTTCGATTCCCGCTACCCGCTCCAAATACTTATGACCAAGAAGATGTTGGGTTATACTTGCGGGTTTGAAACCTAAGTAATTGAAGTATAAAATGAAAACGACCCGGCACACCACACGGCCCATAGTGCTGTCAGGTCGAGTCGGTGGCGCGCGATCAAGTAAACCCGCATCGCCAATTTACCTTCGAACGCAGCGTCGGCGGTGCGTCCAGCGCCCAGTTGGGTCGCCCCTCTTGCTGCTGCCTCAAGACATTTGCGCACCCGTCGGGCGGATTTGCCCTCCGCCAAGCGCTCGCCGGAAAGGCAGATTGCGGGAACCGCTTTCGTTTCGTTGCCTTGCCGTTTTGAGCGCGACATCTGGTCGTTCGGCCCGCTGGGAGTCTTGATAGGCGGCCCCCGAGCCATTAACCGACTAAGGGGGAGACACGATGGAAGCGGACGGACAGCGCGAAGAGCCAGATCGGCCGGCCTCGAAGCGTATCGGCGCGATGGCGGGCCTTTTGCCGTTCCTGGCACCCTACCGTCTCATGATTGTTGGAGCCGTTGCCGCGCTTATCTGCACCGCGGTGATTTCGTTGGTACTGCCGCTCGCCGTCAGACGGGTTGTCGATGGCTTCGAAACCTCAGCCGCGGCCCTTCTGGACAGCTACTTTCTCGCCGCACTTGGCATTGCGGGTCTGCTCGCGCTCGGCACCGGCATTCGCTTCTACTTGGTGACACGGCTTGGGGAACGCGTGGTTGCCGATATTCGAAAGGCCGTTTTCGATCGGATGATCGGCATGAGCCCCGCCTTTTACGAGACCACCATGACCGGCGAGGTCCTAAGCCGCATTACCACAGATACCACACTGATCCTAAGTGTGATCGGCTCCTCGATTTCGGTCGCACTCCGGAACGTCTTGTTGCTCGTAGGTGCGATAGCAATGCTCTTTGTCACCTCACCCAAACTGACCGGTCTCGTGCTGCTGATTGTTCCTGTGGTCATCGTGCCGATCATTCTTTTGGGCCGTAGGCTCAGGACCTTGTCGCGACAGAGTCAGGACTGGATCGCAGCGTCGTCGGGGAATGCCTCCGAAGCGCTGTTGTCTGCCCAGGCCGTGCAAGCCTTTACCCATGAAGCACAGAGCCGATACGCATTCAATAAGGTCACGGAGACTGCCTTTGATGCCGCAAAGCGCCGGGTGACGACACGGGCAATCATGACCGTGGTGATCATCTCTCTGGTTTTCTCGGGCATCGTCGGTGTCCTTTGGATTGGGGCGCGAGACGTCCGGGCCGACACCATGTCCGTCGGAGAGCTGGTCCAGTTTGTGATCTACGCCGTTATCCTCGCAGGCTCCGCTGGCGCGTTGTCCGAGATCTGGGGCGAACTTCAACGTGCGGCGGGCGCCACAGAGCGGCTCGTTGAGCTGTTGTACGCTCAGGACGAGATTGTGGATCCCCACCACCCTGTCGCCGGGGGCAAAGTGCTCAAGGGACGCGTGGCATTTGAGGATGTGCACTTTTCGTACCCGACCCGAACTGGAGAGGCCGCGTTGGACGGCGTCAGTTTCGAGATCGCCGCGGGCGAGACGGTCGCTCTTGTTGGCCCATCGGGAGCTGGAAAGACCACGGTGATCCAATTGATCTTGCGCTTCTACGATCCGTCGAGAGGACGCGTGACGATTGACGGTCACGACTTGCGAGAAATGGCGCGCGAGGACTTCCGAAGGTCAATCGCGCTTGTCCCCCAGGATCCCGTGATCTTCGCGACGTCGGCAAGCGAGAATATTCGCTTCGGACGCCCTGGAGCGAGCGCCTCGGAGGTGGAGGCTGCGGCCAAATCAGCGGCGGCGCACGATTTTCTGTCCGGGCTGCCGAAGGGCTATGCTTCGAATGTTGGTGAGCGCGGGATCATGCTTTCTGGTGGACAGAAACAGCGCATTGCATTGGCCCGCGCCATCCTTCGGGGCTCGCC
>JBCCKB010000286.1:0-4302 GCA_039027595.1 Pseudomonadota bacterium
AGAGCCCGGAGGGGCGCGCGCAGTCAGGGCGCTGCTCGGCAAACCGGATTGAGAATTCCGATAGGGTGTTATGGCGGCGCCAAAGCGCCCTCGTGGTCGAGGACGGTCCCGATGCCGTAGCCGCCAGCGCCCTGCGGATCTGGCGCCCCGAGGCCCGCGTTTCGGCCCTCGAAGGGGTGATCGGAAGACCCACCGTGCGCCCGCGGAAGACCCCGTTCGCCAAAGCGGTCAAACCTCAGGCAAGGTTTGTTAGGCTGCGCAAAACGCCAATCGCGGTCTCGCAAGCTATCAGACACCGCGCAATGTAAACGGGGAAGGTCTTCCACGGCCACGGCATACCCGAGCCGCCCTTGGATCAAACCGCCGCATCTGAAGCTGCGGGTCTCCCGGTCAGCTTGGAGGCGTAGGCTTGCTCGCAACGAGATTGTAGATACGTGCCATGACATAGCCTAAGACGCCGCCAGCAAGGCATCCGTAGAAGAGGCCGATGAACGCGCCACCCCACGTCACTGAATAGCCGGGGAAAAAATGCCTCAAGAGCGAAAGGGTCTCGCCGACATTCTGGCCTCCCCGGATCAGAAGCCAGGCCGTCGCCACGAACAGGCCGACACCGCCCACCATGCCAAACACAACCGCCATAACGGACGCCCTTAAGGAGGCCACCGACTGCTGGATGGCATCCCACTCTTTTTGGTTCGTACTGCTCATTTCCGCTCCTGTCCGACCGCGTCGATCGTTGCTGCGAGTTCAAGCCGCCTGATCAGCGATCTCTCATGGAACCCGATCGTGGCATTTATCGCCTTTGCAAGGACATATCCGAAGACAAAGCCAAATATACCCCCCTCGATCAATCCGATAAAGGCGCCTGGCCAGCTGACGTCAAAGCCCACGAAATAGTTCCCGAGAAGCGACAGGTTTGCGCCGACATTCTGTCCACCCTGGATAAGAAGTATCGCGGTCGCGAGAAACAGTCCGACACCAATGATTACTCCGAGCGCGGCGCCTAGGGCCTTGGCATCGTACCGAGCGTAAGCCTCTTCGATGGCGCGCATCACATAATCGACCTCAAGGCGCTGTGGCACCAAACGGTCACCACCGCGATCCTTGTGCGTGATGTCGGTCTGGCTCTCTTCCTGGACCTCTTCGTGATACTCTTGGTCGACATTAACATCCCATACGTCGTGACTAGCACCGAGGATGTTCTCGGCCGCCAGCATCGCGGTCATCATAGAGTGGTCCTGGTTGTTATACCGGTGTTGCCCGTTGCGTCCGATAAGCTGGAGGTTCGGGAACCGCTCCAGGTACGCACGGATTGTATTCAGTGCGTCCTGATAGACCTTATCATAAACCGGATAGGCTTTGGGCATGCGGATCACGCAGCCATCGATCACGTCGTCCTTCTTGATAAGGCCCAGCCGCTCGGTCTCTTCGGTACCAAGCTTGATAAGGTCATCGTCCTCCGAGTCCCAAAGCTCGTCATTCTCCTGCACGAAGTATTCAAGGCCAATGCAGCTGGTGTTCGGGTCAGCCACCATATAGGGGCTCCAAGCCTTGAAATTCTGGATGCGGCCCACCTTCACATCGGAGGAATGGATGTAGATCCAGTTATCCGGAAAAGGGTCGTCAGCCTTCAGCACCAGACCCACGGTGAGGAAATCGCGGTAGTTCAGGTTATTTGCCGCGTCCAGAATCTCCTGGGGCGGTTTTGGCTCAAGGGCGTTGATCAGCTCGCGGATGGGCATTGTTGAGAGAAACTCTGCGCCCTCCTCGGTCACCGCGGTCCCGTCGGCCTGTTCTGCGGTAATCGACGTTATCCGGCTCCCATCATGGTGAAGCGTGGTGACGTTCTGGTTCATTTTGACGGGATAACCCGCCTCGTCGAGCCGTTCGGCGACACGTTCCCACATCATGCCCGGGCCGAGGCGGGGGTAGTGGAATTGCTCGATCAGTGTGGTGACGACCTCGCCCTTGCTTTTGGCGCTATCGCCGAAGAAGGCGTTCTTCACCGCCGTCTTTAGGTCCAGGTTCTTGATCCGCTGTGCGGCCCAATCAGCAGCAATCTCTGTACAAGGGATCCCCCAGACCTTCTCAGTGTAGGTCTTGAAGAAGATCTGGTAGAGCCGAGTGCCAAACCGGTTCGAGACCCATTGCTCAAGGTTCTCCTCTGGTTTCGACGGAAAGAGCTGGGCCTTCGCGTAGCTGATCATAATCGCGATCGACTGGAAGATGCCCAGTCCCATCAGCGCGTTCATGGGCTTCAGAGGGTAATCGAAGAACTTGTCGTTGTAGTAGATGCGCGACAGTCTTGGTCGAACAAGAAACTCGTCGCTCAACTGCTTCCACCACCAGTCGTCCACCCGTTTGACCTTGGTGAAAAAGCGATGCCCACCGATGTCAAATCGGTACCCGTTGTAGTTGACCGTCCGAGAGATGCCGCCGACAATCTCGTCTTTCTCATACACACTCGTCGGGACACCGGCTTCTTTGAGGTCCCAAGCCGCGGTAAGGCCCGCCGGGCCGCCGCCAACGATAATCGTCTTCTTGTCGTCCGTCATTGTTCCTCACCAGTGGCGTGGGCTTCCAGTTCAATTGCTGGTCGGGCTGACTTCCACCACAGGGACGCGCCCGAAGTAAATTGCGCGCAATGTCTCGTGCGAACATTTGCCTGGCGAGACGCCTCTCCGCAACGGGTACGTCGCGAAAGGTCCAATCGTTGGGCGTTCGAGAAACAGCTTCGCACCTGAGCCTCAGTGTTTCCCACTGCGAAACCAATTACGGCGCTCAAGAGCCCGATGAAAGAGCTCGCCACCACCCTTTGAGACACACATGGCCCGTGCGTCGCGCCAGGGTCCGCACAAGAAGCAGGCAACATAAGACAAATTCGCGATTTGGCTTGGTCCTCCGTGAGCAATTTCTTGAGGCTTTTTGAGCATCTGTTCGCTGGGGTTACACGGAGTGAGGCAATGTCGGGAGTTCACACGCATGGAGGCGTATCTAGCCGGGACGGTCGATCCGTCCACGGCATGGGAAACCCACCCTGCCCGTTCGAAGTTCTGATCCTGGATGACGATCGCTTTGATCGCTCAATGATAACAAGGGCCTTCGCCAGCACGGGTCTTGACGTCCAAAGCAACGCCGTCGCAACGCTCGAGCATTTTGGCGAGGCGCTCAACCAGCGGACCTACGATCTGATCCTCGTCGACTACAGGCTTGGAGACACTGACGGGTTCAGCGCTCAGGATATCGTGGTCAACCACGCCAGAAACGCCCAAACACCGGTCGTTCTTGTCTCTTCCGAGATTCAGGACGATCTGGCCAGAACATCTCGGCGACGCGGGATCTACGAGTGTCTCGAAAAAAACGCGATCACCAGTGAAAGGATGTCAAACCTGCTTGCCTCGGTATCGCAAGCGCTCGCGGCTTCTGCACGGCCCTGGCTGATCCAGATTCTAGAGCAGCACCGGCAGGTCGTCAGCGAAGACATGCGTCAGGTCATCCGCGAAGAGCTAAACGTATCAGATATCAGCGCCGAAATTACTGGTAGGATCGCGCGCGCGCTTGCCGCCAAGGGGATCATTCCCGCCGCGGACCCGAGTTTTCTGACCGAGCTTCTAGAGGAGCCCGACGACTTTAGGTTCGACTTGCAATGACCCGAACTTACACGTCGAAAGCAGGTGACCAGTACCGCTCCCGGCGCCCGTGTTCTCTAAATACAGCGGATTACGTGTACATGGCGCTACTTCTGCATCTTCCGGTTGAAACACGCACTCTCTCAATGGCATGACCAACACATCCTAAACGACGACAAAAAGTAGCGACAGAGACAGGTGTCCAACACGCAGAACAGTAGGTTAGCGAGGTACGCCGCCCGTCTCGGGGGCGTCCTAGGGCCTGCGCTCTTGCTCGTCTGCGTCTGGGTGGCCTTTTCCGCGAGCGCGCGAGCCCAAGAAACCAGCGCGCCACTGACCGTGGGTTGGGCCGAGATTGTACCGCTTTTTCGCGCAGATGCCGACGGCACCGCGGGCGGTTTTGGCGCGGACCTGATGCGCGAGGTGGCGCGCATCGCGGGGCTCGAGATCATATTTCGCAAGTTTAACACAGCCGAGGCGATGATCCGCGCTCAAGCAATGGGGGAGATCGACCTTCTCCCAGGCGTTGCCTCCCTGCCGCTCATGGAAAGCCAAAACGTGTTTTCGGCGCCAGTTGCCGAAACAAGTATCCGTGTTTTTGTCCGCTCGGAAGAACACGAGCTGCACGATCCCGAAACCATGTCTGGATTGCGGGTTGCCATTCCTTCCGTGC
>JBCCKB010000287.1:0-4294 GCA_039027595.1 Pseudomonadota bacterium
CGCCGCATCGCGGGCGGTTCCGCGCCGGCGCACGCGACCATTACCGGATTTGGCCATCTCTCCCCCCAACCGCTCGGGTCCGATTCGCAACCCGTGCAGCCTAGAAGACACGTTGCCTTGGCCCCAAGGCAACCGGATTCGGACACAGAAATGCACTCACATGGGATACAGAGCGGATAAACTCCTCGCAAAACCGCAAACTTCCTGTTTATCCACATGCCTGCGCCCGCTAGGTTCGCCGTCATGTTCTGGCCACGGCACCACGCGTGGCGCGAAATCAAGGGAGAGAGAACAATTATGAACCGTCGTTCGTTTCTGAGAAATTCCGCCCTGGGCGGATCCGCCGCGGCCGCATCGGCGCTGGCGGCGCCCGCATATGCCCAGGGTAGCCGCACGCTGACCATGGTCACGTCGTGGCCGCATGGGTTCGCGGTGCTCGACGACGCTGCGCAACTCTTTACTGACTCGATCAACGCGATGGCCGATGGTGAGCTTGTCGTCGAAAAGAAGGCACCCGGCGAGCTTGTCGGCGCCTTCGAGGTGTTTGACGCGGTGTCCTCGGGTCAGGCCGACATGTACCACTCGGCGGACTACTACTTTGGCGGACAGCATCCGGGGTACAACTTCTTTACAGCAGTGCCGTTCGGAGCAACCGCGCAGGAGTTGATGTGCTGGTACTACAATGACGGCGGTCAGGAGCTGCACGACGAGCTGGGCCAGATCTTCAATCTCAAGTCCTTCCAGTGCGGCAATTCGGGCTCTCAGTCGGGCGGTTGGTACCGGGAGCCGATTAACTCGGCGGAGGACTATAAGGGTCTTCGCTACCGGATGCCTGGCCAGGGTGGGCAGGTGTTGGGCAAACTCGGCGCCAGCGTCCAGAACATTCCGGGAGGCGAGCTATATCAAGCGCTGTCCTCGGGCGCGCTTGACGGACTGGAATGGGTGGGGCCCCTGGCCGATGAACGCGCGGGTTTCCAAGAGGTTGCGAAGTACTATTACGCCGCTGGCTTCCACGAGCCCGGCTCGGGTCTGATCGCGGCCATGAACCTCGATGTCTGGAACGAGCTCTCGCCCAAGCACAAGGCGCTTGTCGAAAACGCTGCACGGGCGACAAACTCGTATCAGCTATCGCAAACTCTGGCCTCGAATGGTGCGGCTCTCCAGCGGCTCCGCTCGCAAGGCGTCACGGTCCTGAACTTCCCCGATGATGTTTGGGATGCCTTCGGCGCCGCGGCTAAGGAGGTTCGCGACGAGCCAATGGATGACGAACTGTACGCCAGGATTCGGGAGAGCTTTGAGGCAAGCCTTGCCTCGTCCTCGTCCTGGATCCAGCAATCAGACGGGTTCTACGCCGCGCAGCGCAACCGCGTGATGGGCGGCTAGGCCCGGCGGGTAAATCAAGGCGGGCCCCGGAGAGATCCGGGGCCTCTTTCGCGCCGGAGTGCGGCTTTGGCGCTGTCAATGCAAGACGACGGGGGACGGCATGGTGGATGGGATCGTCTGGTTCGCAACGAACCTGGGCTTAGCACTTTACAACATCCTCTACGCCATCACACATCCCTCACTTTGGCTCAATTGGGCCGATGGCGAAGCGCTCATGCGGTTCGTTTATTTCGGAGGATCGGTGGAGTTTTTCTTCGCTGTCCTCTTCGTGGTTCTCGCCGTGACCATCGCCGGGCTGGTCTACCGGCAGTTCCTGTGGGGCGTGGTGCGCGTGCTCGAGGGGTTCGGCAATACCGTTGGGCGCTTTGCGGCCTGGGCCGGGCTCTTGATGGTCCTTCAGCAGATCCTGATCGTTTTTATTCAGAGGATCTTTGCACGCGCGGATATTGCGCTGGGGTTCGGGACGCCCTTTGCGCGCGACATCTCCTGGTGGGGAGAGGAGCTCAAGCTCTACAACGCGATCATCGTGTGTCTCGCGTGCGCCTATACCTTTGTCCAGGGCGGACATGTGCGGGTCGACCTCGTCTATGCCGCTGTCAGCTTTCGGGCCAAGAGGGTGATCGACATGCTTGGCACGCTGATCTTCATGCTTCCGATGGCCGTGCTGATCTGGTTTTATGCGTGGTTCTTCATGTGGCGCCACCTGATCACGCCAAAGGTCAGTGCCTCCGATACCTATGAGCGGGCGCTCATGAAAGCGCGGGCGGTGCGTTGGAACGTCGAGACGATCGGCTTTAGCCCGAATGGCTTTGACGCGTATTTTCTCTTCAAGGTTCTTATGGTGGCCTTCGCAGCCATGATCTTCCTGCAAGGCTTGGCGATGTTCTACCGAAGCTTTCTGGAATGGACCGAGGGCCCGGAGTCAGAGGGCCGTTACCTTGACCGGGATGTGCTCGAACCGGATGAACCCGAGCTCGAAGAACCCGAACACCTGTCGCACGAGGGACTCTAGACCATGCTGTTCGGACTGGATGGAATCGAAATCGGTCTCCTGATCGTTTTCTTGTGTCTCTTTGGCGGGATCATGACGGGTTTTCCGGTGGCCTTCGCCATCGGCGGCTCGGCTGTTTTATCCTTTGCAATCATTGCTGCGCTCGATGCCGGAGGGTTCCTGATCCACCAGGCAATCGACACCGGATCGGCCGAGTATGCCGCGCTCGTCGCGGATGGCGTGGCCCGAGACGCGATCTCGGTCTTCCGGTACCCGGAACTGCCCCGGATTGAGGAGCATCTCTTCCCCGGTGGCTGGCAGCAAGCGATGGATCGAAATGTCTCGTTCATTGTCAACCGGATGAACGAGCGCGTCATTGCGGGCCAGTCAATCGAGACGCTGCTGGCGGTTTTGATGTTTGTCATGATGGGGATCACGCTGGAGCGATCGAAGATCGCGAATGACCTTCTGACCACCATGGCGCGGGTCTTCGGGCCGCTGCCGGGGGGATTGGCGGTGTCAATTGTGGTCGTGGGCGCGTTCTTGGCCGCTTCAACAGGGATTGTCGGCGCGACCGTTGTCACCATGGGCCTCTTAGCGCTGCCAACGATGCTCCGGAATGGCTATAGCCCGGAGCTGTCCACCGGAGTGATTTCGGCCGCCGGCACGTTGGGGCAGATTATCCCGCCATCGATCGTGATCGTGCTTTTGGGGACTTTGGCGGGTGACCTCTATTCGACCGCACAAGAGAACCGTGCGACGCTCCAGGGGTGCACTGACGCGCTCACATATCTGGGCGAGCCCGCCGTTGTGTCCGTGGGCACGCTCTTTCAGGCGGCGCTCCTGCCAGGGCTCATGCTCGCGGGCCTCTATGGGGCTTACGCGTTCGGGTTCGCGCTCTTGAACCCGTCCAAGGCGCCGCCGGTCGCACTGTCGACTAATGGCGGGGCCGATGAAATCGTGACCCGCCAGGAAGCTGTCACGTGGTTTCTCGTGGCTCCACTTGCGATTATTGCCGCTGTGGTTGTCGCTAGCAGCGCGGGGGTTATTGGCAGCCAATCCATCAATGTGGCCCGAACGATTCAATCAGCGGAAGCTCCCGAACTCCGCACCAACGTTTCCGAACAGTGCATGGCCTCGATGATCGAACTCCACGGTCAAGAGAAATGGGACCGCTCGGTGGCCAAGGCGGAGGAACTTGCGGCAAGCGGCACAAGCACCGAGATGCGCGAGTTAAGCGAGGAAGAGCTCGAGATCGCCCGATCCGAAGGTCTTGCGAATGCCGCTCCAATCGGGAGCGGCGTGGCAACGCTCCTGACGCTGTTCGCGTTGGTTCTCGTTCTCGCTCGCGGAGCCGCCCCCTCCGCGTCTCCGGTGCCACTTCTGATCGGTGCCGGGGGCGTCGTGCTGGGGCTTATCGTCGATATTGCCGCCCTAAGCCCGATCGATAGCGCCGGCTGGACCTTTTTTGCCATGGCCATTCCCGTGGCGCTCGCGTCGTATGGTGCGCGCTACGGCGCCGTACGTCTTGGCCAAAACGAACTTGTTCGCGTGGTGTTTCCGCCCCTTGTCCTGATCGTTGCGGTTTTGGGTTCGATCCTAGGGGGGATTACCAATCCGACGCCGGCGGCGGCCCTGGGGGCGGGCGGCGCTATCATGCTCGCGGCCTACCGGAAGCTGCGCGATGACCAGCAAAGCGGGCGCGTGATTCTTATGGGCAGCTTTGCGGTGGTGGTCATGATCCTTCTGGGCATCAACTATGATCTCCGCCCCGATCGATACGGGGTGACCTTCGCCGATTGGGTCGCCATTGTTGTTGCCCAAGCCGCGTATCATCTCGCGCTCTTGGGGATCCTTTATGCATGCTGGGTGCTTCTGCGCGCAAGCGTGCTCGGCCCCGTTGTCCGCGAGACCGCGAAA
>JBCCKB010000288.1:0-4288 GCA_039027595.1 Pseudomonadota bacterium
ACTATGGCGCGCCCTCATGGACCGTTCAGACTTGTCTCGGGCTCGCATGAATGGCGCCGTCTTGGACTACAGTCTGCTCCAGGGGACACCGGAGAAGCCCAACCGGTTGAGCTCGACCAACCTTAGCAGCGCCGTCAACAATGGTGGCGCATTGAGGTGGTTGGATATGAGCGAGGTCATCTTCGACCCCCGTACAGATTTCCGCAACGCATTCCTGGACGGATCGGTGGATATGACCGACGCATTCGCAGCACAAATGTCGGCGGATGGCGAGGAACCATGTCAATGGCAGCGCGATCGGGAGATTACGGACAGCGCCGAGTTCTACGGTCTCTGGCGCGCTTGGGTGGAAAAGGGGACGGTTCCTTGGTTACTCGTTGCCCCGCGCGGGTGGCGTGACGTTGACCCGATCGATGCCTTTCCAAAAGACTGCGAATGGGCCCGCGCGCCTCTTCAGGCCCATGCACCGAACTAGGCAAGGGCTTTACGGAGCGTGCTGAGGCGCCTATCTCTCAGGCGACGTCTATCGGAAAGGTAGGGCCATGAATATGGACGGAACTGAACATCTTGAGGGGGCGCCGCTTATCCGCCCATCGTCAACCGATCATCCGCTCTACGATGGCGTGGTGGAGGCGTGCCGATCCGTTTATGACCCTGAAATTCCGGTAAATATCTACGATCTTGGCCTCGTGTACACGATCGACATAACACAAGACGGCACTGTCAGCGTTGTCATGACATTGACGGCGCCCGGCTGTCCGGTCGCGGGCGAGATGCCCGGGTGGCTCGCCGATGCCATCGAACCCCTACCAGGCGTGAAATCTGTTGATGTCGAGATCACCTGGGAGCCACCTTGGGGGATGGACATGATGTCGGACGAGGCAAGACTCGAACTCGGCTTCATGTAGGTCAAGCTCGACCTCTTCCCCGGAGGATCCGAGCGCCCAGCCTAAATCACGGGGAGCTTTGAGCCTTGCGTCATCGATCAGATTCGATCTAACGGTGTTTTTTTTGATCTCGCTCCCCAGCGTCGTCCGTTGGTCGGGCTCACCATGGCGCCTCTGGTTGTTCGACCCCCGCAAGCAACCGATCGCAAGATAGGCTTGCCCTGGATGCGGCTCGCTCCGGAATTGGCGAGCTACTGGATGGACGGTTGGGGCCAAGACCCCAATTCTGGGCTTGGCTGCCAGATTACTCGGACCCTCATGGGCTCAAGGAGTGGCAGCGGCTCATCATGGCAGTCGCGTGCCGTTTCGCCTCGGCGACCGGATGCCCGCGCAGTGCTCGGTACCAAATCGTCTTTCCAACCGGCGCAAGGGTTTCAGATGGCCACCGGCCGTTATCTGCGGGCCTGAAAGAACGCTTGAAGAAGTCCTGCGGAGGCGTTGGCTCGTATACCGTCGATCACCTCTGGCCGGTGATGGCATTGGGGATGCTCAAAGACCCTTGGGGCTTGCAGGACGCCGCCCGACTTGGGATCCGCCGCGCCAAAGACCAGCCGGGCGATGCGCGCCTGGGAAATCGCGGCCGCGCACATGGGGCACGGCTCAAGTGTTACATAAAGCGCATGGCCCAAGAGTCGTTCGGACCCGATGGCGCGGCAGCCCGCGCGGATGGCCAAAAGCTCGGCATGGGCGGTCGGGTCCGCCAACTCAACAACTCGATTTCCGGCCCGCGCCAGGATATTGCCGTCCGGTGACACCAGGGCAGCCCCGACGGGCACTTCGCCGCGAGCCGCCGCAGCCCGCGCCTCCTCGAGCGCCGCCTCCATATGCGCTTGAAACGCCATGGCACCCCCTGCCCTGGCGGCAACTGCCCGGTCAAGACAGAGATGTTTGACCTCGGTGGCGCGCGCCGTGTTAGGCTTGCACCTGGGGACGGACCAAGGAGGGAAGATGGGATACTCAAGCTTCGGAGAGTTTTCACGCGACTTCGACAAGACCTGGGGCAAAGAGAAGGATGCGCAAGTCTTCGTGGCGTGGAAGATCTACAATCACGGACTATCGCAGGGTGGAAGCGACGGGCTCACCATCGGACTGATCCAGAACCTGCAAGGTCAGATCGCGAATCAGGGCTCGGTCTTTGACGGAGGCAAGATCTTTGTCGATATGCGCCACTGGAAGGGCGACAATCGCTGGAAGATCTTTCTGAATGATTGCTTCATTCTCGGAGGCGTGCACAGCCACGGCGACTTTGCACTCGTCGGTCTCGATCAGATCATCGATCACGGCTCAATGGTTCAAAAGGAAGGCCAGCTGGACTACGTAAAGGACCCAAATGGCGCCTATCCCTTGAAGGTCACCCAACGCGAGGTTCTCGGCATTACGAGCTTCGGATATTCTGGCGGGGACATCGAGAACGGAAAGCGTGTCTTTAAGTGCAGCGATGGCACTCTTGCGGATGCCGCGCGGCTCTCCAGCTACAAGGATATCGTCGATGGCTTCGAGGCGGCCTTGCGTGCCGGCTGATCATAAATTCGCGCGC
Organism: Pseudomonadota bacterium; assembly: GCA_039027595.1. GTDB lineage: Bacteria > Pseudomonadota > Alphaproteobacteria > Rhodobacterales > Rhodobacteraceae > Ovoidimarina. Next base: position 2,485 of record JBCCKB010000288.1, read on the forward strand.
AAGGTGTCTAGCGATACGGCGCGCGCCGTGCGCGCCTCTTGATTAACGAACGATTATCGAGCGACCAACAGCGCTATGGCCCCAAGCCCTCCCCCTGGAGATCGCATCGCAAAGGTGCTGGCCCGCTCAGGCCTCGCGTCGCGGCGCGATGCCGAGCGGATGATCCAGGCAGGGCGCGTGACGGTGAATGGCCGGACAATTCAGAGCCCAGCGCTCAACGTCACACCGGCTGACAAAATAACCGTAGACGGTGATCCCTTGCCGACAGCGGAAGCCCCTCGCCTTTGGCTGTATCACAAGCCCAGGGGTCTCGTGAGCACCACGCGCGATGAGGCCGGTCGACCCACCATCTATGAGGCGCTGCCCAAGTCGCTCCCTAGGGTCCTCTCTGTTGGCAGGCTCGATCTGAACTCGGAAGGCCTCCTGCTTCTCACAAATGATGGGGCGATCAAACGGCGCCTCGAGCTTCCCGCGACGGGTTGGCTTCGCAAATACCGTGTTAGGATTAAGGGAACGCCCCAAGACGCTGACTTTGAACCTCTGAGGACGGGCCTCACCACTGAGGGCGAACTGTTCAAACCGATGACTGTCACCCTAGACCGTCAGCAAGGCAGCAATGCGTGGGTCACCGTCGCGATGCGAGAAGGGAAGAACCGAGAAATCCGGCGTGCCATGGAGACCTTAGGAATGCCTGTCAATCGACTGATCCGCATCACTTTCGGCCCCTTCAGCCTCGGCGATCTCAAGCCCGGCGACGTCGAGGAAGTAAAATCGCGTATCCTGGCCGACCAACTTGGTCTTGAGCGTCCAAGTGGATCTAGCCCGCCCAAGCAAAAGCGGTGAAAGCGATGACAACGGCCGGCGGTTCGTAGAACGCGAACAATCTGTTTGCACATATGCCCTCTGTTGATGCCCTGGATTGCGTAATCTGGTATCCAGCAGTCTGAGGGCTTATGTTGAGGGCATTGGTGAAAGGCTGCCTCAATGGTACGTTTGGTCCTCGCGACAGGGATTGTTGCTGCCATTTTGGCGGCGCTCGCGATACTCGTTTTGGGACTTTGGTCAAGTCGGCGCGGGGCATCGGGACAAGCAGGGACGATGGAGGACACCAGCCTAATGCAGAAGATTGCCTATGCTCTGTTGGTAGCGCTTATTCTCTACGCCGCGATTCAAGGGGCCGCAGCCTAATGGCCGAACGCTACGGCGGAAAGTACAGCCCCGGGTCCGCGACGGAGGGCGTCGCGTCCAAACCCCTCGACGGACGCGTGCCGCAGCGCATGGCGATGCGAACCAACCTGCTCTTTCTCGTACCTGTGCCTCTGGCCATCAAAGCGTTTTTCGCCGAACCGATTGTCATGGCCCAGTATCTTTTGGCATTTGGCGCTCTCATGGCGGCCGCTTGGCTTACCCGTGATGGGATCAGGGCTGAAGACGCTTACGACGCGCGCAAGGTCGCGCGCCCACCTGCCTTTCCGCGAAAAATGTTTGGCAGCGCCCTCACCGGACTGGGCCTGGGTTTAACCGGTATTGCTGGCTTTGGCCCCATTGAAGCAATTGTATTCGCCGTCCTGGGCGCAGGGCTGCACTTCGCCGCTTTCGGCCCTGATCCGCTCAAATCAAAAGGGGTCGAGGAACACGGCGATTTTCAAACCGACAGAGTGGCGCGGGTCGTGGATGAGGCCGAGGAGCATCTGAGCGCCATTCAAACTACGGTACAGGGTCTTCGAGACCGGCGTTTGAGCGCGCGCGTTGAGGGTTTCCTTGCCACCGCCCGCAAGCTTTGTCGTATGGTGGAGGATGATCC
>JBCCKB010000289.1:0-4260 GCA_039027595.1 Pseudomonadota bacterium
GCCGATGTGAGGGATCTATGGGCGCCTTGTTCTTTTCCATGTCAGGGGTGCTGCGTTCGTGGTTCGGATCCGGACGACTGGAGTGGGTGTGTGGCGCGGGTTCCGTTGAAAGAGTCGCGTGATGGCGTCCCCCAAAGAGAGCGGTGGCAGCATCGTGAGCTTTGAATTCAGGGTCGAGCGAGGGCTCACAATTCAGGTGACAGCGCGCCTGTGCTCAATGCTCACATCCCACCCTCGGGAGACACGTGTCTCTGCAAATGCCCCTCGATGACACCTGTGCATATACGCTCCGCCCGAAAGACCGATCACGAGGCCGTCTGGGCGATCCTCGAGCCCGTGTTCCGGGCGGGCGACACCTATACGATTGACCCTGAGATCTCGGCCGAGGATGCGCTCGCCTATTGGTGCGGGCCGGCGCACAGCACCTTCGTGGCGGAGGCAGGGGGTGTGGTGCTCGGCACCTATTACCTTCGCCAGAACCAAGGTGGCGGGGGCGGTCATGTCTGCAATTGTGGCTATGTCACCGCGCCCGCGGCCCAGGGAAAGGGCATTGCCCGGGCGATGCTGACGCATTCGCTTACCCAAGCACGCCGCGATGGCTATCGCGCGATGCAATACAACTTCGTGGTCGCGACCAATCGACGTGCCATCTCGACCTGGGAACGCGCGGGCTTTCGAACTGTGGGGCGTCTACCCGGCGCCTTTGACCATCCCCGCGAGGGCATGGTCGACGCGCTTGTAATGTGGCGGGAGCTGTGATGCGCGCGGGTTGAAACCCGGGCAGCGCGCCGGGCGTCTGCCCCGCCCGCTTTGATGGGTGCATCCCCCTTAGATCTGCCAGGTGAACATGACGTGCCCGCTGGTCTCCTCGCCGCCGAGACTGGCGCAGAGCGCCTTGGCGGCCCCGTTTCCATCGTCGGTGAGACCCCAGATTTCTTCGCAGCCCCGCTCACGGGCCACGTCGGTTATCCGACGGACCAGGCGCGACGCCAGGCCCCTCAGGCGAACATCTTTGTGCACGCCGATCTCGTTGACGAAAAAGGAGCGCGGCTTGTCGGGGTGGAGCAGCACAGTTCCGCTTGCAAAGCCCACGACCTCGCCGGCGTCGAGCCCGACCACGATCACGTTGACCCCTAGCGAGAGGAAGGCCCAGGCATAGGCCGGGTCGACATCGCCGTCAAAGACCCCTGGACGCACGTGGTCGAGCACATGCGCGTCATCTGGACCAAGGGTCCGAATGGTGATTGTGTCACCCAAGTCGCCACTCCCACAAAGGGGCATCCCCGCATGAAACTCGCCGATCTTGACGTCATTGTCACGGCCCCTCCGGCGCCCGGGTGGGGCGGTCGCTACTGGATCCTCGTGAAGGTTGTCAGCGATGACGGGGTGACAGGCTGGGGTGAGTGCTATGGCGCCTCGGTGGGACCCCAGGCGATGGTGGCCGTCATTCGGGATGTCTTTGAGCGGCACATGGTGGGCACGCCGGTGGAGAACATCGAGCTCATGATGCGGCGGGCCTATTCGGCGGGGTTCACCCAGCGCCCCGATTTGAGCGTGATGGGCGCCTTCTCGGGGCTCGAGATAGCTTGCTGGGACATTCTTGGAAAGGCGCGTGGGCGGCCGGTCTGGGCGCTTCTCGGCGGACGAATGAATGACCGGATCCGCGCATACACCTACCTTTATCCGCTCGCGCATCACCCTTTGCCCGGGTTTTGGGTGGATGCAGATATGGCAGGCGAGGCGGCGGAAGACTGCGTGACCCGCGGCTACACGGCCGTGAAATTTGATCCTGCGGGGCCGTACACAATCCGCGGCGGACATATGCCGGCGATGCGGGACATCACGCGATCGACAGCTTTCTGCCGGTCCGTGCGAGAGGCCGTGGGTGATCGCGCTGATTTGCTGTTTGGAACCCATGGACAGTTGACCGAGGCCGGGGCGAACCGACTCGGCTCCGCGATTGCGCCCTATCAGCCGCTTTGGTTCGAAGAACCCGTTCCGCCCGATGATGTATCCGCCATGGCGCGGGTGGCCCATGCGCAACCGATCCCAGTCGCCACCGGCGAACGTCTCGCCGGTCTCGCGGAGTTTACCGCCGTCCTTCGGGCCGGGGCAGCGGCGATCCTACAGCCCGCGCTTGGCCGCGCCGGCGGGATCTGGGAGGCGCGCAAGATCGCCGCCGTCGCGCAGGCGTTCGGTGCGCAGATCGCGCCGCATCTCTATGCCGGGCCGGTCGAGTGGGCGGCCAATATCCACCTGGCCACCTCTATCCCGAACTTGCTGATCGCAGAAACGATCGAAACCCCGTTCCATGATGCCCTGATCAAGGGCGGGATCCGGGTTGAAGGCGGCTATGTGACGCCGCCCGACGCGCCGGGGCTTGGAATTGAGGTGGACGAGGCGCTCGCGCGGGCGCATCCCTACATGGGCAGTGGGCTGCACCTTGAGATGCAGGAAGACCCTTGCCAATACTCCGAGGAAAACGTGTTTGGAGGCGGCGCGCCCGCCAAGACGGACTAGCGGCGGCGCCGCGTCCAACTGAGCGTTTTCGGCCGGAGGATCCACGAAAGCGCATTCCTGGGCCCTTACTCCGCCCCGTCGGGACAAGGTGGACGGCTAGTCGACCCGACGCACCTGAAGCTGGTTGCCGATCTTGCGCGTTTCAAAGCGTTTGAGGCCTTCGACGAGGTCAGAGAGCTTCTTTTGCCCGTAGGTGCGGGTGTCGAAATCTGGGTTTTCCGCGATGATGTACTGACCAAGCTGGCCCAGGGCATACCACTCATCGTCTTGTTCGATTGACTCCATTGCCTTGAGAATGAGCGGCACAGCTTGGGCTGGGGCGGTTTTCCTCGGTTTTGCGGGTTTTCCTCCCTCGGCTTCGCTTTCGGCTTCCTCAACAATATTCTCTATTAAAATGAAGCGATTACAAACGTTGCGAAGCGACTCCGGCGTTTTGGTCTGGCCAATTCCGATAACATCCATTCCCTGCTCGCGAACACGGTTTGCGAGGGCCGTGAAGTCGCTGTCGGATGAGACCAGCACGAACCCGTCGAAGCGCCCGGTATGGAGAATGTCCATGGCATCGATGACCAGGCCGATGTCGGAGGCGTTCTTTGCCGTTGTATTGGCGCTCTCTTGATGAGCCACCAGACCAAGCTCGCGCACGGTCTTCGACCAATTCGCGAGCCGGCCCGAAGACCAGTCACCATAGACCCGCCGCAGGGCAGGTTCGCCAAGCGAGGTGATCTCCTTTAGGATCGGCCCCGCGTATTTGGCGGGGATGTTATCGGCGTCGATCAAAACGGCGTAGAGCGGGCGGTCGCGATCCGGCATTGGGTTCCCTCGCAAGACGCCCCCTTCTACATGATCGGCGCCGGTGCGGAAGCCCGCCATGCCGACTTGTGGGTTCAACTCGGGCACGCCACCATGGGATGGTCTCATCACACGTCCGGGAGAACCAAGCTAATGCCGCTTGCCGTGTTTACGACACTTCACACATTTGAGGCCGCGCGAGCCCTGGCACGTGCCGCGATCGAGGCACGGGTCGCTGCTTGCGTCCATATCGAGGAGATCAAGAGCGTCTTCCGTTGGGACGGAGCCGTTCAGGAAGAGCCGGAGTTCCGTGTTCTCTTCAAGACATCCGAGAGCGCCTATGGGGCGCTGAGCGCGCTCATCCTGGACACGCATCCTTACGATGAACCGGCTCTTTGGTCGGTTTCGATGGAGCGTGGCTCGGAGAGCTTTTTCGACTGGATCGCGAAGGAAACCGGTGGTGCCTGAGATCCGGCGCGATCGCGAGGATCTTGGTCGAAGTCGGCGGAGCCTCTCCCGGGGTTTGATGGATCTCGCGGTTCTTTGAACACTCTTTGGTCAGCGCGCTTTTGTGGCGCAGCCCTCTCGCGCTAAGGTAAGAGTATAAGACCGGTTCATCATCCCAAGTGATACGAGAGGACAGGCCATGCCATTCCCCGTTGTCCACCTTGTTCTGGCCCTTCGGAGCCTTGCCGTCGCCTTCGCCACATGCGTGTTGCTATCGGTGGGCGGCAGCGCCATGGCACAGATCGAGCCGTTTCTCGGAAGTTATTCCGGGTCTGCCCAGGTTGTGCTGTCGGACGGCACGACGCGTGACCGGGATCTCAGCGTCAATATCAGCGAGACGCGAAACGGATTTCAGGTGCAGTGGACAACGGTGACCTTTCGTTCCGATGGACGGATCACCGAAAAATCATATGAGATCGGCTTTGTGCCAAGCGGCGACGA
>JBCCKB010000290.1:0-4179 GCA_039027595.1 Pseudomonadota bacterium
CTTCGCGGCTGGATTTATCCTGCACGGTGGGATGACCGCTGCACATGTAAACTGGTTCGTTGAAGAGGGCTCCGAGCCTTTGCCGAACTACAGCCTTGACGATCCTATGTTCTTGGCATGGTGCGTGATTGCAGTCGCCCTGGTGGCCTTCTCGGTATGGCTCGACGGCAGACTTCCCGTGCTCAGGATCGCGGACACCAAAACCCGCCACGACTTCATGGAAATCTTGCGGGTGTTCACTGGAATGAGTTTCCTTTTGACCGCCTACGAAGGGGCGCTCGTCGCTCCGCATTACGTGGTCGACGGGTCACTTGGAACCGCTCTTTTGTTTTTGCAGGCGGTGATTGGCATCATGTTGATCGCAAATCGCTGGATCGGATACAGCGCCGTGCTGATGTTGCTTCTTCACGCGGGGGTCGCGGCAGAGTTCGGCCCTATGGCCGCTCTCGAATACGCAATCTTCATCGGGATTGCGCTGTTTCTGCTTTTCAACTCCTTTCAAGACCCGCGCTTCAGCGCGCGCTACAAGCCATACTCGGTTGATCTGCTCAGAATTTGGACCGGCGTTTCGCTTGTCGCCCTTGCCATCGGAGAAAAACTCGCTCCTTCCGCCCTCGGACAGGTATTCGTTGCGGAATATCAGTGGAATTTCATGCAATCGCTTGGCGTTACGTTCTTTGATGATCGCTTGTTTGTCCTGTCCGCGGGCATGGTTGAGGCGGTAATTGGACTTGTTCTGATCCTTGGAACAACGGTCCGATTAGCCGTACTTGCGCTCTCAATCATGATGGCGCTGTCAAACATCGTGTTCATACTTCAAGGGGACAATGATGCCGCTCTCGTCGAGTTTGTCGGCCATATGCCGATTATTGGCGTCGCTTTGGTCTTGCTCCTCCTCGGCTATGGACAAAGACTGAAGGTGACCCAAGTCCGCATATTTGACCTTGGAAAGGTCGACCGGAAAAACGTTTCATCCGCGAGTTGAGCGTGTTTTCGCGTCTGCCCAATCAGCATCAGCCCAATGAGGAGGCCCCATGTTAGCGCACCAGCACGACCCAAAGGCACACGCGGTGTTGTCGCGAAAAGACCACGGAACGCGACGCTCGATGACGTGGGTCCCATGTCACGACACTGTCGCGCGTGATCAGCAGCAATGGGTCGTCGCCCCTATGCCATCGGCGTGGCGCTCGGAACTTCGTGTAGCCGCGGGCGCGATAAATTGAGTCATCCAATTCTCATTCTTGGGGCGACTTCCGGCATAGGGGCCGCCGCCGTAGATGAAGCCGTTCGCCGTGGCCTCTCCGTCCGTGCCTTCGCGCGTGGTGCCGGTCGTCTCGAGGCAAGTGATCTGATCGAGCCGTTCGCGGGAGACGCGCTCTCGCCGAACGACGTGGCGGAAGCGCTGAGCGGAACGCGTGCGGTGATCTATGCGCTTGGGATAAAGGAACGTCTCTCGATGCTCTGGCAGGAAGAGACGCTGTTCTCGGAAAGCACCGCTACTTTAACGAAGGCCATGAACGACACGGACACAAAGCGGCTCGTCGTCGTCACGGGCTTCGGGGCGGGACGCTCGAAGAGCGCAATGAGCTCTCTGGAGCGCTTGGGACACCGGGCGATCCTTGGCAAGCCCTATGCCGATAAGGACCGCCAGGAAGCGCTCATCTTAGAGAGTGATCTGGATTGGACAATCGTGCGCCCGGTTATTCTGACGAATGGCTCCGCTTCTGGTGCACCGAAGGTCCTGCGCGAGCCCTCGACGTGGCGAAATGGGCTGATCTCCCGTGCGGCGGTGGCGACATATCTGATCGACGCCGTTGAGAATGATCTGGACGTTCGCTCTGACGTCGTTCTTGCCCGCTGATGGCGGGTTCTGTGGGTTCCGGCAGACGCCCAGATAGGCCCTCGGACATCGTGCGTCGCTACCTTAACCTCACGCAAAATGTTCTGCCCGCAGTCGCGCGTCGGCCAGAGACCAATTGGCCCATTGCGAATGACCATTGCTTTCAACGCATTGTCCTCGATGCGGTATGCGGCGGGGTCTGGTACGATCATATCAAGCGCCCGGCCTACAGAAATCTCACACAGGAACAGGCGACACGGGCCGTCGCCCTGTGCGAAGCAATCCTTAACGGCGCGGCGGATCTGGAGGAGCTCAACCAGCGGTCCTTGGCATGGCGCGGAAAGCGCGCTGCAAAGGCGTTCCAGCCGCTGTTCCAACGCACGTCATTGCAGCGGAAGCGCAGAGCGTAGAAGCCAAGTCATCCGCACTCGCGTGATGTGAGTATTTCTGTTTTTTCACAGTATCTTATAAAAGTGTTAGGGTGCGGCAAGTTTTCGCTGCCTAGCATGTGATCCGTGGTCCAGCTCCGCGCGTAGCCAGTATGTTGCGCACAGCCAATGGGAGAGCGCGTGGATTTTACCGCAAATCGATCCACTTCAGAGTGGTTTACTAGGGCGACACCCGCGCCAGCCTGGCAACGCACCAGGTCGGTCGCATCTTCTGCACGGTCAGCGTTCGCGGGTCCCATGGTTTGGGTGCCTGGCCGTTCGGTCGCCTTACTCGTTTCAGGTAGTATTCACGGTCCGGCGGACGCGTGAGGACATGTGACCCTGAACTCCGCCCGGAGGGCCAAACCGATTGTGGTCTCCCCATGACCGAGCATGAACGAAAGACCAAGAGATCGATATGACTGAAACACCGCAGACCACGGCTTCCCAGCCCTCGGAGGCAGACAAGGACGCGCAAGCGGGGCCAACCTTGTACTTCGATGGATCATGTGCGCTCTGCACGGTCGAGATCGGGCACTATGCGTCTCGAGATGGTGGCGACAGGCTTTGCTTCGTTGATGTTTCAAAGAGCGGCGTCGATCTAGGTGGTGACCTTGCGCGTGAAACGGCGATGCACCGGTTCCACGTCCGATTGTCTAACGGAACGCTGAAGTCTGGTGCGGAAGGGTTCGTTGCCATTTGGGATGCCTTGCCCGGTTGGCGATGGGCCGCATGTCTGGCGCGGCTGCCCGGGATGATGTGGGTGCTCGAAACTGGCTACCGCCTGTTCCTTCCGATCCGCCCAGTCTTGTCGCTCGCAGCGCGTTGGCTCGGAGCCAAACCCGCAAATGGCCACACCTCAAGATCTTAAACGTGACACCAGAATCTCACATTGAGCGGCTGTCAAAACTCATTGGCGGCGTCCTTAGGCCCGAGCCCGGGTTAGGCCGGATCGTGCTTGCGCTCGCATTCGGACTGACGGTGCATCTCATCTTCGCAGCCGCCGTTTTGGCGATGATCTTGGCCATGTACTTTGGAATGAGCCGAAGTCTTGGAGTGGTTCCATGGCCCTATGCGGCTCTGACCAACGCGCTGTTGATCGTGCAGTTTCCGCTCGTTCACTCTTTGCTCCTGACCCCATCTGGCATCCGCTGGTTGTCCCAAATCATACCCGGGCCGCATGGCGGCACCCTGGGGACGACCACATATGCGATTATCGCTTCACTGCAGCTCCTGGCGCTTTTCGCGCTCTGGACGCCGAGCGGCATTGTCTGGTGGCGCTTAGACGGATGGGCGCTCTGGGCCATGTCGGGAGTTTACGCACTAGCATGGTTGCTCTTGCTCAAGGCAAGCTGGGATGCGGGAGCCGAAGTTCAGGCCGGCGCACTGGGCTGGATGTCCTTGATGAAGAACGCTGCACCTCGCTTCCCCGATATGCCGACCACCGGCCTCTTTCGTGTGATCCGCCAGCCAATTTACGTCGCATTCGCGCTGACGCTCTGGACAGTTCCGGTCTGGACGCCAGATCAGTCGGCCTTGGCGGTAACCCTGACCACTTACTGCCTGCTCGCGCCCAGACGAAAGGAACGGCGCTTTCACGCGCGATACGGAGACCGGTTTTTGCGCTACAAGCGGGAGGTTCCCTATGCCCTGCCCCGTCTGGTTGTTGGAGAGCGCGATGGCGAATGCAAAACGCAATGACGCGACGATTTATGATAACGTCGCTGAAGACTGGTGGTCCGACGAAATCCGCTGGGTGCGCACGCTGAAGAACCTCGTGCCGGGCCGCCTAAAGTGGTTCGACCGCCATGTCGAATGGGCCGGTTCCCATGTCCTCGATCTGGGCTGTGCCGGAGGCTTCATGGCCGAGGCTTTGGCACAAAGAGGCGCCATTGTAACGGGCATAGACCC
>JBCCKB010000291.1:0-4051 GCA_039027595.1 Pseudomonadota bacterium
CGCTAAAACTCTGGGAAGGGCTTGAGCGAGAACTCGTAGAATGGCTGATTGCCCTCCAAAAGGTAATTTGAGCGGATGATGGTCGTATTCCGCCCAATGTTGCCCGACCCCAGCCAGCCTTTTTCTAGGACCGCTACGTTTCTTTCACCAAAGACGCTCGCGAGATAATAGGCAGTGGATAGGCCATGGCCGCCGCCGCCGATAATGATGATATCATACTCTGCCTTTGGTTCCGGTTCGCGCCAGACCGGCGCCCATCCCTTGTTTCCGGTCAGTCCCTCGGTGAGGATTTTCAGGCCCGAGTAGCGCATTGCTTTCCCGTCAGATTGGGTCAATATCCTCAGCTATAGTCGCGCGGACGCTGGGATACATGTCTCAAAAAGACGAAAAGTTACGGGAAATGGACATCGCTCTTTCGCATCAAGCGCCTTACCGGGTGGGGATTTTCCCGACACCGGGCTTCGCGCTCATGTCCTATGCCTCCACCGTTGAGCCCCTTCGCGCCGCCAATCTCCTTTCGCGGCGCCGTCTTTACGAGATCCATCACTTTGGTGCGACAGAGCGGGTCGTGAGCTCGGGCGCAGCCAAGCTCGAGCCCGCCGGATCTGTCGGAGATTTGCCCGCGTTGGATCTTCTCCTCGTCGTCGCGGGAGGCGACCCGTTCGCCTTCAAGAACGCGGCCACATTCGCCTGGCTGCGCGCGCTTGACCGCAGAGGCGTTGGTATCGGTGGCGTTTCGGGCGGAGCAGTGCTCTTGGCCCGAGCGGGGCTCTTGAATGGGCGGCGTATGACTGTCCATTGGGAGCACGCGGCGGCGCTGTCACGGGCTTATCCCGATCTTTGGATTGAACGCCGCCTCTATGTGATCGACCGGGACCGCGTGACCTGTGGAGGAGGAACCGCGCCTCTTGACTTGATGCACGCGCTCATTCGCCGCCACCACGGACGGGCCTTTGCGCGGCTTGTCAGCGACTGGTTTCTACACACGGAGGTTCGGGCGCCGGGGGCGCCGCAGCGCGGTGGGCTGACTGAACGGCTCGGAAACCACTCGCAGCATGTGATCGAGGCGGTCGAGGTGATGGAGAACCATGTGGCTGATCCGTTGAACCTCACCCAGATAGCACTTGTGGCCGGTGTGACGCCCCGTCACCTGAACAGGCTCTTCGCACAAAGCTTTGGATGCGGTGCCATGGCGTATTACCGGGATCTACGGCTCGATGTTGCCAAGCGGCTGGTCACAGCATCACCGATGCCAGTCGCTGATATAGCCGAGGCAACTGGTTTCGCCAATGCGGGTCATTTTTCAAATGCTTACAAGTCGAAGTTCAATATTCGGCCACGCACGGACCGACGATCCCGCATTGCGCTGCACTGATCCAAGAAGGAAGCCTGACGATGAAACTCCTCGTATTGCAGCATGCGCGTGTCGAGCACCCGGGGATCTTCCGCCGGTTTCTAGAGGAGGATGGCCATACGTGGGATGCTGTGGAGCTTGACGAGGGCGAAGCACTGCCTGGACTTGACGGCTACGACGGCCTTTGGGTCATGGGAGGGCCCATGGATGTGTGGCAAGAGGAGGCGCATCCCTGGCTGGCAGCTGAAAAGGCGCTGATCCAGGAGGCCGTCGAGGAAAGGGGACTGGCTTTTCTCGGCCTCTGTCTCGGCCATCAGCTCTTAGCGGAGGCTCTGGGAGGAAAGGTTGGGCCGTCAGCAACGCCCGAGATAGGCGTGATGGACGTTCAGCTGACCGAAGAAGGAGCGAGTGGGGTTTTCTTCGACGGACTGCCTGAACGATTTTCTTGCCTCCAATGGCACTCAGCGGAGATTACGCAGATGCCAGCGGGCGCGACGTGCTTGGCAACCTCACCCGACTGCGCTGTCCAGGCGATGAAGTGGGGAACGCGAGCGTATTCCGCTCAGTTCCATGTCGAGATCGAAGCGGATACGGTGTCGAACTGGTCAAGGATCCCCGAATACAAGTCTGCTCTCGAGCGCGCCATGGGGCGCGATGGCGTCTCACGGATGACGGACGCTGTTTCAGCGCATCTCGTGGACTTCAATTCGATGGCAGAGCGCGTTTACATCAACTGGCTCCAGACCTCGGCGCAAACCTGAGCCTTTTTCAGGTTTCTGCGGCACGGGTCAAAGACAGGCGCGCGTGCTCGAGATGTTCCTTCATCTTCGAGGCCGCGCGTTCTGGTTCGCGGGCGCGCACGGCGTTCAAGACTTCTCGGTGCTGTCGATTGTAAGCGCGGATGATCATACGATCGAGAGTGAGGTGGCGCATCCTTGTCCACTCGTCGAGCGATCGGACGGCATTTATCTGGCCGATCAGCCAGATCAAAAGGTTGTTTCGGGTGGCCTCTGCGAGGGCGCGGTGAAAGGCGGTGTCTGCCTCCGCGAAACCAACGGGATCAGCGTACCCAGCCTCCATTCTGCCGCAGAGCCGTTCCATGATCTCAAAGTCTTCACGGCGACCGTGAAGCACGGCGAGCCGACAAATATGTGGCTCGAGAGCAAAGCGCGCGTCGATTAGTTCTAGCGGTGACGCTTCCTCGACAGCGGGCGGCAGTGCATTGCGGTTAACTGCCGTAACATAGGTGCCACTGCCCGGTCGTGTCTCCAGTAGCCCCTCTTTCTCAAGCTGATATATCGCGTCGCGCAGAGTGTTCCGAGCGACACCATAGTCTTCCGCCATCTGCCGTGAGGCGGGCAGGCGCTCGAATCGCCGATAAAGACCATCGCCGATGGCGCGTCGCATCTCTGTTGCCACATCCGCTGAGCTTCGCCGCGCCACTTTTCCACTCATATTGATCCAATTCTAGGCCAATATATCCGAAACTTGCGCCGATCGCAACGAATTGGATCAAAAAGGAGTTGATTTTGCTTTTGCTTGCCGAGCATCCTGACATCGCCAACGGGGTGAGGTGAGCGCATGGCGTTTCCGGAACATGCTGATTACGTGATCGTCGGAGCGGGGATCCATGGGATCTCAACCGCCTGGAAACTGGCCGAGCGTCTGCGCGAAGCAGGCTCGGACGTCGAGGGCCGGATCGTTGTTCTCGACAAGTCCGGCATAGCAGCCGGAGCGTCCGGCATTGCTTGCGGTGTGGTGCGAAACAACTACTTCCAGCCAGCGATGCGCCGTCTTATGGCGCACTCTGTCAACATCTGGGAGAGCGATCCAGAGACCCTGAGCTACCATCCGGTCGGCTACATGCAGATCTCGAGTGAGGTGATGCGCGACGATGTTGGCCAAATCTACGCCGAACAGCGAGACATCGGGTACGACAGCGTTCTAATTGAGGGCGAGAACGCGTGCACGTCCTACATGCGGGGGTTTTTCGGCGACTGGCAAGCGCAGAAGATCACCAGCGTCCTCCATGAAAAGCAGGGCGGATTTTCCAACCAAACAAAGACGATGTACGCGTTGGCGAAGAAGGTTGAGGAGCTGGGCGTCCGCATCATCACCGGCGTCGAGGTAAAAGGCTTTCAGTCAATGAACGGCTCGGGAGCTGTTCAGGCCGTCGAGACGGATAAAGGGACACTGACCTGCGAGCATGTCGTCATCGGCGCTGGGCCCTGGGTGCGCGACTTCTGGGATATGCTGGACCTCCCGAAATCGATCACCGTGAAGGACCTTGACGGCAAAACCCACGACGATGTCGCGATGTGGCGTTACTGGCAGCTTGAGGAAGGAGTGCTCCTGGTTGACCCGGAGACGGGCCGCGCCGATGACGGCTCGCTCCCGCCGGTCATACATGTCGATACCGATGCGGAGTTGGTGTCAACCGTCGATGGCTCAACGATAACTGATGAGATGTGGGGCATATACTACAAACCCGATTTCCACTTCGGAGGCATTCAAGGGGGCGCCTCGCCTTACAAGGTGGATACGCCGGTCGACGACGTGCAGATAGACCCCTATGGCCCGTCGAGCCCGGAATTCGTCTCGTCCAAAGAGTTCGCGCATATGTGGGTCTCCGCGTTGGCACACTGTCAGCAACGCTACGAAGGCACGATGCCAAAATACCATCGCGAGGCTTCGGGC
>JBCCKB010000292.1:0-4038 GCA_039027595.1 Pseudomonadota bacterium
ATGTCGGGATCGTTGACGAGGTCGTGGGAAAGAACGGTGCAGATCACCAGAACTTCGTTCTTGAAGCCTGGGACGAAAAGCGGGCGGATCGGGCGATCGATCAGCCGCGAGGTCAGCGTTTCCTTCTCGGTGGGCCGCGCCTCACGCTTGAAAAAGCCGCCCGGGATCTTGCCGGCGGCGTAGTATTTCTCGTTGTAGTGGACGGTGAGCGGGAAGAAGTCCTGTCCCGGCTTTTGTTCCTTCGCAAAGGTGACGTTGGCCATGACGGATGTCTCGCCATAAGTGGCGATGACCGAGCCGTCGGCCTGTCGGGCGACCTTACCGGTCTCTAGCGTGAGGGTTTCTTCCCCCCACTTCATCGATTTCTTGGATGTGTTGAACATTCTCGTATCCTGTTTGGGCCCGTCTCGGCGGTCCGAGTGCCCGTTTGTCTAGCGGCCCCATTGCCGCCGACCCCTCGCAATTTCGAAACGCCGCCCCGGGGTCCGAGAGCGGCGCCTGCGAAAGGGCGTTTTGCCCTGATGGCGGCTCTCTACAGACAAAGCTCCGGAAGGGAAAGAAGAATTCGAGGCCTAGTGCCGCGAAGCCGAGGGGCTTTCGGGCGACCGATATCCCGTGATCCGCTCATGTAATGCCATGGGCCCACGTGGTCGAACGCGACCATCGGTCGAACCGGCCTTCCATCCGCGGGCTGAAACCGTCTCCGCATTTCCGCCATCAGGCTCGGTCATCCCGTCTGCCGGGCCTGCCGCTTGATCTGCGCGCATTTGGGGCGCTTTTGCCGCAAAACGCTGAAAATTCTATCGGATCACAGAGTTCGTGCTACGGTTGAGACTACGACTCACAAAGAAACGGACAAAAACAGCCGCCACAGGGAACAGAAACTGCCATGACAGATACAAAGACAACGAAGATGCTGGACCCAGATCCCCGCATCTTCGATTTTGAGACCGAGTACGAGCTTGGACAGGATAACATCCGACCGCTCGGGCTCGATATCCACAACCCCGTCTTCCTCATATCGAGTATCGTCATCTTCGGTTTTGTGCTCGTCTCGCTTGCAAACCAGGAAGCTGCGGCGGCGTTTTTTGGGTGGCTTAGGCCCTGGCTTACAAGCACCTTTGACTGGTTTCTTGTATTGTCCGTGGACGCGATAACCCTCTTTTGCCTTGCCCTGATCATCTTGCCTGTTGGATCGGTTCGGATCGGCGGTCAGGACGCTAAGCCCGACTATTCCTATGCTGGCTGGATTGCGATGATGTTCGCTGCTGGAATAGGCATTGGTCTTCTTTTCTTCGGCGTGCTCGAGCCCGTCTATTACAACTTCTCGGAAGGCGGCGCTGCGCGGCCACTGGGGATCGATATCAATGAGCCTGGAAACGAGTATATCGGGATCGTTGGGACAATTCACCACTGGGGTCTCGAAGGTTGGGCGGTTTACGCAGCAGTTGGCCTCAGCCTCGGGATCTTCTGCTACAATCTCGGCCTTCCATTGACCCTGCGCTCGGCGTTTTACCCAATTCTCGGCGAACGGATTTGGGGTTGGTGGGGCCACGCCATTGACACACTGGCGGTTTTTGCAACGCTTTTTGGCCTAACAACCTCGCTCGGGCTCGGCGCACAGCAGGTCGCGGCGGGGCTCTATGAGGTGTTCGGCATCGAACCCTCGCCCACGGTGACGGTTATGCTGATCATCGGGATTACGCTGATTGCGCTCGGCTCCGTTCTCATGGGCATGGATGCTGGCGTAAAGAGGCTCTCCGAGATCAACATGATCATGGCGGTTTGCCTGTTCGTGTTCGTGGTTTTGGTGACCGGGGTAACCGCAGCGGCAACGCGGTATGTCGATGTAATGGTCGACTATGTACGGCTTCTACCAGCCCTTTCGAACCCGTTCGGTCGTGAAGACACCAGCTACTTCCATGGCTGGACGACGTTCTATTGGGCATGGTGGATCGCTTGGTCACCGTTCGTCGGCATGTTCATCGCGCGTATCTCGAAGGGTCGCACGGTGCGCGAGTTTGTAATCTGTGCCTTGGTGGCGCCAACCGCGGTCTGCGCACTTTGGATGTCAACCTTTGGCGGCGCGGCAATTGACATGCTGAATGCCGGAAGTGCCGAAGGTGTTCGTGCGACCGTGATTGACAGCTATGCGCCCGAGGGGGCTCTGTTTGGCTTCCTCAAAGAGCTGCCCTTCTATGGCTTCATTGCCCCTGTGGCACTAATTCTGATCGTGATCTTTTTCGTCACATCGTCCGACTCAGGCTCACTTGTGATCGATACGATCACCGCTGGTGGCAAGATGGACGCACCTGTGGTTCAGCGGGTGTTCTGGTGCACGCTTGAGGGGCTTGTTGCAATCGCGCTCTTGCTCGGAGGGGGCTTGAGCGCGCTGCAGGGAGCTGCGGTCTCGACGGGGATCCCATTCACGCTCGTGGTGCTGATCATGTGCTATTGCCTGTGGCTGGCGTTAAGGTCGGAACGCGCGAAGCTCTGATCTCGAAGGCGTCTGTCTTTGAAAGGGGCCGCCGTGTACCGCGGCCCCTTTTGACGTCTTTGATCTAGAAAATGGATCCATGACGGACCCTCAGAGACCCGCCTGCCAGAGCCGGATCTTTTGTCCGCCGTGGTCGACAAACGGTCCTGGCGATTTGAAAGGCAGGCCCGTGGCCTTCGCTAAACCAGGTTCAGAGGTGATAAGGCCCACGCGCCATCCATGGAACGCCTGACGCATACGCTCGCCAAACGCAGCGTAGAGAGCAAAGAGCGGCCTCTTGTTGCCGATCCGAGCGCCATAGGGAGGATTAACGATCACGAGGCCGGGTGCATCGGTGGGCGCGCTGATTTTGCGCACGGGTCGGCACGTGAAATCGCAAGATGATGCCACTCCCGCCCTTTCCGCGTTCTGGACCGCATTCGTGACGGCACCCTGGTCTCGGTCGGAGCCGAAAAAGCGCGGCAGCGCGATGCCCGCTCCCGACGGCGCTCGGATCGCCTCCCAAGCTACGCGATCGAATGTCGCAAGGTTCTCGAAAGCAAAACGACGTGCCCGCCCTGGAGCCAAACCGGCCGCGATCTCAGCAGCCTCCACAACAAACGTCCCAGAGCCGCACATCGGATCGACTACGGGCATTGCGCCATCGAACGCGCAGGCGCGTAGAAACATCGCGGCGAGAGTTTCGCGCATGGGTGCCTTGTTCACCGCCTGCTTATATCCGCGCTTGTGAAGCGATTGGCCCGACGTATCGATGCTTATCGTCGCAAGGTCATCCTCGATCCGGAGTTTGATGGACACCGAAGCACTTTCATCAACCCGCGCCCCGAGCGTGTCCGAGATCGCGCGAGCTATGCGCTGCGCGGCGGCACGGTCATGGTAGATGCGGGATTTACGGCATGTGGCCTCCACCCGGACGGATTTGTCCGAGCGTAGCCAGGTGGACCATGGCAGCTTTCTGGCGCGCTTGTCGAGTTGGGCAAGGTGGAGGGCGCGAAACGATGCAACACGAACAAGAATTCGGTTCGCTCCTCTAAGAACGAGATTTGCGCGCCAGACCTCTGGCCAGCCGCCTCTCAAGGTGACGCCCCCGACCGTGGTGTCGACCACGGTGAAGCCAGTCTCGCGGGCTTCCGCAGCAAGGTACTCCGCCAGACCCGGGGCGGCGACGGCGTAGATCTCCATGTCCTCAGTCAATGGCGTAACGCGAGTTCGAAGATCCAAAGCACGTGGCGCCACTTTCGCCGCAAGCGAGCGTTATCCTAACCATCGGGCCGGTTTTGTCATGACCGGATGGACGAGCATGACCGTGGCGCCAAATTTCTGGGGCCGCTCACTTGGGTCGGCCCGCTCAAGCCGTCTAAAGCGACCTTAGCGGCGGAGGCCCAGACGCTCGATCAGCGAACGGTAGCGGGCTTCGTCCTTACCCTTGACGTAGTCCAGGAGCTTTCGGCGTTGGGCGACCAACTTCAAAAGGCCCCGGCGCGAGTGGTTGTCCTTGGCGTGGGTCTTGAAGTGTTCAGTGAGCGTCGCGATCCGCGACG
>JBCCKB010000293.1:0-3961 GCA_039027595.1 Pseudomonadota bacterium
CGGGGAATTTGGCGTGGTCTTGATGGTGGGCGGCAATATTCCCGGCCGCACCCGGGTCATCTCGATCGAGATCTTCACCGCTGTCGAAACGCTCGACTACGCCACCGCCCATGTGCTCTCGGCGGGACTTCTTGGGTTTTCGTTTCTCGTCCTCGTCGTTCTTTACGCCTTGAACGGTCGCGGGGCGCGGCCCCTTGGCTGAGCTCGACTTCGATATTGCCGTGCCCCGCGGGGACGGCCTGCTCTCCTTCAAGGGGGCGATCCCGCTCGAAGGCGTCACCGCGATCATGGGCCCCTCAGGAAGCGGTAAGACCACGCTTCTGATGGCGCTCGCGGGGCTTGAACGGCGCATGCGCGGCGAGATCCGATTTGATGGGCGTCCGTGGGCATGGGGCCGACGCGGGCTCAAACCCGAGGCGCGGCGCATCGGCTACGTGTTCCAGGATGGTCGGCTCTTCTCGCATCTGAGTGTGGCGGCGAACCTGGCATTCGGCGCGCGGCGACGCGGCGTGCCGATCCCGGCGATCCAGGGGGTCGCCGAGGGTATGGGGCTCCAAGATCTGATGGACCGACGCCCCGCGACGCTGTCGGGCGGAGAAACCCGCCGCGTTGCGGTGGCGCGCGCGCTCGCGTCCGGTCCGGACATCCTGTTCATGGACGAGCCGCTGTCGGGCCTTGACGATGAGGCCAAGGCACAGGTTCTGCCCTATCTGGCCCAGGCCGTGGCGGGGTCCGGGGTCCCGGTGGTCTACGTCACGCATTCCCGCGCGGAGGTCACGCAATTCGCCGACCGGGTGCTGCTGGTTGCGGAGGGACGGATCGCAGGATGGGGCCCTCCGCCGCTCTCCCTTGCGGTTACGGTGGCCCGGGCCGGTCCAGGCTGGGTGGAGGCGCAACTCGGCGACGCGCGCATGCGCCTTCCGGGGTTCGGCAGACCGGGGGATGCCCGCCGGATCGCCCTGGCCCCCGACAGCGTGCTTCTGTCGCGGGACGCCCCGGGCCCAAGCGGGGCGCTCGTAACCCTGCGGGCCCGGGTCCTGAGAGCCCGCGCCCTGTCTTCGGAGATCAACCTGCGTCTCAGCGTGGCCGAACAGTCCCTGACCTGGCGGATTGATCCTGGTGCACCGCTCAACGCGCCATTGCCGGCCGAGGGTGAGTGGATTTGGATCTCAATTCTCGCGGCAAGCCTTCGCTGACGCGCCCCGGCGATGTCGCAACGACCGCGCACGCTAAGCGTCGCGGGCGCGCATCACCTGCTAGGTGGCCCACATATCCCATGAGTCGCTCGGGAAGAGCCGTCGGGCGGCTTGTCTTGGGGGTTGATTATCCATGAACCGCCAACGCTCGGGGGCTTGGGAGGCGATTGATGCCCGGCCGCGGCGGGGGCACTTCGGGAATATTCCTAAATTTACCCGTTTCCGTTCGCGCGCCGCTCTGAACGCGTGGAGCGGACAATCCCCCGCCATTGACGAAGCTCGCGGATCAATCCCAACCAGCGTCACCCGATTGTTGCGAATCACTCTTCAATAGCCGTGCTGGAGGCATCCGACGCGCGGTCCGTGGATCAAAAAAAAAGCAGAGACCCCGCCATAAATGCCCAATTTGCGCCACTTTTTCATCGCCCTGCGCCAACCGGGGTCATAGCCTTCCTGTCGGTGGGGGCGCCCTCGGTCGCTGGGGCCAGGGCTGCATGTTCCGTGGGATCGCGCCATTGGGGAGGTGCATTCTGCGGCCCGCACCGGCCGGTCCGGACGGGCGGCGTTTGCGCAGTCCTCCGGGCCGGTTCGGCGCCCACCGGTGAACAGCTGGGATCCCGGTTCCGGGTACTTGGTGAGATCGTAAGAGGGACCTTAGGGTCCAGCAGCGGGGGAAGCAGAATGGCGAAAATCGCCGTCTGGGAATTTGAAGGAGAGGCCGTCTTTGACGGTCAGTCCATGTATGCCGAGGCCGCGCCGCGCGCGGATAAGGCCTTGGCGTCGGGAACGCTTGAATGCGAACTGACACCGCATGACGTCAACAACGCGGTTTTGTTCACAAACGGGGTGCCCGAGCGGCAATCCGGGAGCTTCGAGGTGGCGCTCGGCACCACCGGCGCCGTGGAACTGCGTTGCTCGAATGCGGGCGTGGTGCCCATTCGCATGACCACACCCGAAGGTTTCGCCGTCGAAGGCGAGCGTCTTCAGATCACCGTAAGCTGGGGCGAACGCGTCTCGTTCTCGGTGGTCAACATCACCCGGCTCATCATGGATCCCGACACGCGAAGCGCGGGATATGTGATCATTGCGCCGTGGCGCGCCCGGATGCGCGTCGAGCCTGGGGCAATGCTGACATTTGCCGCCGCGCACGGCGGGAAAGAGCCGTTTTTTTCCGGCGTAATTCATAAGGTTACCATCTCGGACAGTATCGATGATCCCACCGTGGAGCCGCCCTCGGCGAGCGTGTATGACTTTGAGGCGCATCGCCGGAGACCGATCCGACCGCGGCGGCTTTTGCGGCCGCCGTCGGGCGCCCAAGGAGCCGGGCTCGGGCCCGCTTTGGGCGCGGCGATGGGTCAGGGTCGGGTCCGGGTGGCGACGGCACTCGGCGACAGGCTGATCAACGATCTCTGCCCCGGGGATGAGATCCTGACCCGGGACCACGGGATGCAGCCGTTGCGCTGGGTGGGCCAGGCGGGTCTCGACTGGACGGCGCTCAAGAAGAGCCCGCATCTGAGCCCCATCGTGATCCGTCGCGGTGCGCTCGGAGAAGGATTGCCGGAGGCGGATCTGTCCTTGCCGCCAAACCATCGGCTTGTTGCGCAGTACGGGGCCCATGAGGTGCTCTTATGCGTCAAGAAGCTCGTGGGCCAGAAGGGGGTGTTCGAGGCCGAGGCCATGGGCGCGCGCTACACCCATCTACTGTTTGAGCAGACCGAGATCTATCTGGCCAACGGGATTTGGGTCGAGGCGTTCAACCCCGCCGATGACCTCCGGGGTGGCATTTTCGAAGCTCTCCGCGAGGAGTTGGCTGCGCTCTTTCCCGAACTCGACGACGCGGTCACCGGGGCCTGATGCAAATCGCGGGAAAGGGCAGTGCGCGGGTCTTCGCGCGCGTTCGCCCACCCGCCTCAATCTTCTAAAATTCAACACATTTCCAGGCTTTGCTTAAGGCGCATTAAGGACGTTGCCCCCTAGGGTCCGCCCAGAGCAGAAGTGAGGAAATCATGTCTTTCGCAAAGACATGTCATGTCCGCGGAACCTTGAGGGTGGTCAAGGGATCGCGGTCCGAGACACCCTCCTCGGGGGTGATTGGAACGGGCGGTGGGCCCGGCCATGCAGGCTATGGGCTTGCATCTTCTGCACGTGTTCTCACGCAGCGCGGCCTCGTACCTGCGGGCGAGCTTCAAGGCGGCGATACCGTTTCGGACGGTCTGGGCGGTTGGGCGCCGGTCGCCGCCGCGCTCCATGTCACAACCGATCTGGGCGCCGACCGGGTTCTGATTGCCCAAGGAGCGCTTGGGGGCGGGTTGCCCAGATGCGATCTTGAGCTTGGCCTGTCGGTGCGGTTGCGCATGCGCTCAGGTCTCGCCGCGCGCCTGGTGGGCGGTGAGGCCGTGCTGATCTCGGCGGCCCATCTCGTTGGCCTACCGGGGATTACGCGGGTCAGCGGGTTCACGCGCGATATCACCCACGTTTTGTTCGATCGGTACGGGTGCTGTCTCGCCGAGGACTTGGTCGTAGAGGGCTTTGTTCCCGAGGTTGCCCGGCTCGAAAGCCTTCCCGAACACCACAAGGAGCGGGTGCTCGCGACGCTGCCGAAGCTCCGCTATACCGGCGCCTTGGCCTCCTACGAGGCGCAGCTGCCCGAGATCAACGCCCGCGAAGCCCGCCAGATCCTCGCAGAGCCCGTAGATTTCGGCGCCGAGGCGGGCAAGGTCGCCGTGCCACCTAAGACCATGGGGCGGGATCCAGCCCCGCGCCTC
>JBCCKB010000294.1:0-3933 GCA_039027595.1 Pseudomonadota bacterium
AAGCTCTCGGGGTGGGGATGAAGCCCTACCTGACGTTTGAATCCGGTGGCGCAAGGTTCGCCGTTGAAGCGATCAAGGTGCACGCAACGGTTCCACGCCGTGCCATTGAACAAAACAGTTTGACGAGCGGATCCTGTCTTGGATCAATCGTACACCACGGCCGCCGCATTCCCGTACTGAACAGCAATGATGTCATTGGTCTCGGGAGCCATAAGGACCTCACAACCTCCGAGATTGTCGTCCTACGCTTTCCAGAGGGTCGGACTGTTGGCCTCGCGGTCGAAGTAATCAAGCGGATAAGCATGCTCGACGAAGCATGCGAGACCTTGGCGTCCGCATCGATCCGCAGTGCGACCCGGTTTATTCGGGCTACATTTTCGAATGAGGATGCCGTTCAATCCTATCTGATTGATATAGCAGAGATGCATGGCGACACCGAGCTTCTCAACATGGCCAACCTGTCGGAAATTGACGCGCCGAAACCGAGCTTGAAGCGCTCTCAAGGTGGGGCTCCCATGCCAGACGACGTAGTCGAAGAGGCCAAACGGTATCTCGTCGTGAGGTTTGGTGAAAGACTCGCGCTTCCGCTGACCCAAGTGGTTCGAATTCTTGCGCCGCCCGAGTCGTTCACCCCAATCGTCGCCGGGGGTATGGGCCTTACCGGGTACTGCTCGATCGACGGTGTGTCGACGCCGCTTTTTCTGGCGGAAGATCTCCTGGGATCAGGTGGTGGGAAAACCCGTCATACGTCACGCGTGGTTCTTGCGGGGCCGCCTGATGCCCGATTTGGCCTCGTCGTTGACGAGGTCGAGAGCATCGAAACATCCTCGTGGCGGAAGGACGCTGCCTCACCTTCACAATTCAAAAGTGGTCTTGTGGACTTGAAGTCGAGCAATGGATCAAGGGTTCTCGAGTGGGCTGACTTGGATCGCCTCGGCGCACGCCTGACTGAGCGCTCGTTAGAGTTAACGGGATGACAACCAGAATCAATTGATGCTGCGCCGCGCTTGGAATGGAAGAATCCAGTGAAGCACGAGTTCGCGTCAGATGCCTCAGCACAATATCTCCACGCCGCGCGTGAAGCCGTATGCGGTCTGGGCCAGGGCAATGCTCCATACGAGGATGATCTCCAGCGTCTCTTGCGCCCCAGGACCGTGCCTTGCGGCAATTGCGCCCAAGCAATTGATCGCTCCGCGTTCACGCTTTGCGCCATACCCCTAGACGTCGGAGACAAACCGTGAAGCAGGTGAATACAAGCGTTCCACGGCGACCCAGCCAAAACGCCGCCTCTCTAGCCCGATCACCTAAGGACGCCGCTGTGAAGCTTGTGCGCCTCGAGTTCGATCGCAGCCGTCTTGAAAGAGGGATTGCCCTCGCAGAGCAACGCGCCGCCGCATATCGCGCCGAAGCCTCTCAGATTGAGGTCCAGCGGCAGTCGCTCTTGAAGATCCTGAACGAATGAGTGGCGAAGAGGGAGACACATTGGAAAACTTGGTCGGGACAGAGTTTCGAAGTGAGCGGTCTCTGGAAGCCCTTGGCATGGCAGAAGCTGTGGACCATGCCCGTGCAGCGATCACAACGCTGACATCCTCTGAACTCGATGCCGTGTCCTTGGCGGAAGAGATCGACGACCACTCCTGGCGCGTGGAACTGGATGTTGTCGAAAGCGCCGCGCGATTGGGCGACAATGATCTCTTGTGTGCCTACGAAGTGCGGATAGCCCCAAATGGCAAGCTACTGGGCTTCCGGAGGCTGAGACGTTACCACCGTGAGAGTGGCGACGCGGCATGAGCCTTGATGTCCAAAGTCCGATCCACCGCGATAGTCTGGCGGATGTTCTGGAGCGAATTCTCGATAAAGGCGTGGTGATCGCCGGCGACATTTCGATCTCTCTTGTCGGCATTGAGCTTTTGACAATTCGGCTCCGTCTTCTGATTGCGACGGTGGATAAGGCGAAAGACCTCGGCATCAACTGGTGGGAGCATGACTCTCGCCTCTCCGTCGACGCGGCTGAGGTCCCCCATGATACCGGCGCGCTGCTGAGCCGGATCGAAGAGTTAGAGACCAAGCTTGCCTCGCTTGACACGGCAAGCGTGCAATGACCGAAGACCCCAAGAAAAAGCTCGAGGAGGCCCGGAAGCAGATCGACTTGGGCTTGGGGGGGGTCTTCTCGGAGTTGGGGGCCGCGCTCACGGATCTTCTCCAACGTATCGATAGTGAGGGAAGCGGCGAGATCCGTCGCGAGCACGAGTTCAAAACCCCAAACGGTCCGGTGCGGGCGCAAACGGGTATTAGAATCCGAACGCTTGGAGGCCCCCCCGCGACACAAAGCTCTCGCAACCCGGCCGAGCCCGTCAACCAACAGGCACGCGCATCGACGAAGAAACCGGAACCAAAGCACACGAAAATACCTTCGGTCCGACCAATCGCTGCGGAAATCCTTGATGATGGTAAGGTTTGGGTCTTAACGGCCGATCTCCCAGGAGCGGTCGAAGAGAACCTCGTCTTGGGTGAGAGCGATGGGTCACTTGTGATCGAGGCCTTGGGCAACGGTCGCAAATACGCCGACACGGTGCCCTTGCCCGAAGACGTGGCGTTCTCTGACATCCAGTCGTCGCTCCAGAACGGAATTCTGGTTCTTCGTGCGACGCGGCCGGGCGGATATGCGCCATGAATTACATTTTCGGCCTCCTGGAGACACAGACCGGTGCCGTCGCCACGGACTTCGAGGACGTGCCCGCCGAGATGGGTGCACTAGCGCTGGTGGCTGCCGGTCCGGCAACCTTGATCTGCGGCCACGGTGCATCTCACCAAATCCGAGCAAAACGGCGCAATCTTCTGGCCCATGCGCGGGTCCTTGAGACGGCAGCGCGGTTTGGCACGGTCCTGCCAATGCGCTTCGGCATGACGGCCGAGTGCATAGAATCAGTCTCGGATCGGTTGCGTTTACAAGAGCATGCCGTGTCCGGGGAGTTCGACCGGCTTAGCGGGCAGGTGGAATTTGGGGTGCGCGCGGCTTTTCCCAAACAGGCGGTTCTGGCAGCGATGTTGTCCGAGGAACCCGCGCTGCTCCACGAACGTGATCGCCTGAAAGCCCGCTCAACACCTGATCGAATGCAAACAGCCGAATTTGGCCGTCGCATAGCGGAAAGGCTTGAGCGCCGTCGCTGGGACGCGCAGCACAACATGTTAAGCCGACTGGCGACGGTCTGGAGAGATCATACGGTTCGGGTGCCTGATGAGGACGTTCAAGTCCTGGCCGCCGACGTTCTGGCGCCCGCGGCTGATCATGATGCCATGGCGGCCGAGATCGAGGCTGCGGCCGCCGCCTCGGGCTTTGCTCCAGACGCGGAGCCATCGGTTCGGATCGTGGGGCCAATGCCACCTTATAGTTTTGTTCGCCTGTCGCTTGGCATGGCGGACGAGGCGGCAGCATGATCGGGCTCGTGGCGCGTTTGGTTGCGCTACCCGTGAATGGCCCGATCGGCGGAGCGGTTTGGACGGCGAGGCAGATCGCCAAAAGTGTCGAGCAGGAGCGCAACAGCCCCGCCGCGATCCGAGCTGCCCTGCGCGACGCGGAGGCGCGGCTACTTGATGGCACACTTAGCGAGGAGGACTACGACAAGATCGAGGATGACCTCCTTGAGCGGCTGGAAGGGACAGCGGGTTGACCACCTCTTTCAGCATTACCATCGTCGAAGGCCAGTCTCGTGGCTTGGTCCGGATCGCACCGGCGGATCTAGAAACAATGGGTGTGACACCAGGCGCTGTCGCGCGGCTTTCCGGAAACCGCGATACGCATGTGCGCATCGTTCCAGGGACCGTCACACCTGGACAGGTCGCGGTGGACGCCTTTGTTCTTCGGAATTCACAAAGCGCCGAGGGCCAGCAGATCAGCTTGGACCCGGTCAAATTGCGGCCTCTCGATAGTGT
>JBCCKB010000295.1:0-3915 GCA_039027595.1 Pseudomonadota bacterium
CCAGGTTATGCGTGTCATGGTAATAGATGCGGATCGCTTCGGCGACGTCTTCGTCGCTTACGCTGACCACGCGCTCGGCGCCGGCTGCGTAAATCTCGAGTGCTTCGGGCACCGGAACGCGCACCGCCATGCCATCGGCAAAGGTGACGGCGCTCTCGGTTTCAACAGGGTGGCCGGCTTCGACAGAGAGCTTCGCGCATGGGGCGGCATTGCTGACGACCCCCACTACTTTTGTGGCTAGACCCATGGCATCGCGGGCCGCGATCACACCACAGATCCCCGACCCACATCCGATCGGGACGTAAATGGTATCCAGGTCGGGGGCTGCTGAAAGGAGCTCATAGGAATAGGTGGCCACGCCCCGGACGAGCTCGCGGTGGAACGGCGGGACGATATGTAGACCTTGGGCGTCCGCCACGCGGAACGCCTCGACGCGGGCCGTGTCGAAGTCCTGGCCAAACTCCACGAGCTCGGCCCCCCATGCCCGCATCGCTGCGTTTTTTTCCACCGAATTGCCGTGCGGTACGTAGACCACCGCCCGCAGGCCCGACGCGATGGCGGCGCGCGCCTGGCTTTGCCCATGATTGCCGCGCGTTGCCGTGATGATCCCGGGGCAGTCGGGCTTGGTGCGCGTAAGCCAGTCAATGAACGTGATGCCGCCCCTGACCTTGAACGCGCCGGTAGGTGTGTGGTTTTCATGCTTGACCCAAACCTCGCAACCAAGCCGTGCTGAAAGCGTTGGCCAGGCATATTGCGGCGTCGGTGACATGTGCCGGTGAACTAAGGCTGCGGCGGTTTCGAGCTCTGGCTTGGTGAACATCAGGCGTGCGCAGCCGTCTCAATGGATTTCAGCCGCTTCAAAAGTGGCGCAAGCTCTGACAGTGGCACCATGTTCGGCCCATCCGACGGCGCGTTGTCGGGATCTTGATGGGTCTCGATGAAGACCCCTGCGCATCCCACAGCAACCGCAGCGCGCGCCAGGGCCGGCACGAACCGCCGATCGCCCCCCGATGTCGTTCCCCGACCTCCAGGTTGTTGTACGGAATGCGTGGCGTCGAAGACCACGGGATGGCCTGTCTCGGCCATTTGCGGGAGGCTCCTGAAATCACTCACCAATGTGTTGTAGCCAAATGAGGAGCCACGCTCGCAAAGGAGAATCCGGTCGTTGCCCGTGGAGGCAACCTTTTGGGCGACGTTCGCGATATCCCAAGGCGCCAGGAACTGACCCTTTTTGATGTTGATCGCATTGCCGGTTTCTCCCGCCGCGATCAGGAGATCGGTTTGCCGACACAAGAAGGCAGGGATTTGGAGGACGTCGCAAACCTCGGCAACCGGCGCGCAGTGCGCCGGAAGATGGACGTCGGTTAGGGTGGGGACACCGAACTCCTCTCCGATCCGGGCGAGCACATCGAGGCCCTTTTCCATACCCAGCCCGCGTTCGGACTGAAGTGAAGAGCGGTTGGCCTTGTCAAAGCTCGATTTGTAGACCCAAGGCACGCCCGCGGCGTCTGCAGCCTCGGCAATCCCGCTTGCAACGATGCGGGCGTGGTCCAGCGTCTCGATTTGGCAAGGCCCGGCTATCAGGGCAAATGGACGGTCGTTGGAAAAGCTGACGCTGCCTGCGGTGACGGTATGTGCTCGGGAGTCCATGGAGACCTCCTACCGGATCCGGTCACGCTTCGGTAGAGCCTGGAGCGTCACCCCAGTCTGACCCGCTGCTTGGATGGAGCGACACCGAACGCCGTTCGGTACACGCGCGAAAAATGCCCCGAGTTCTCGAAGCCGCAGGCAACGGCGACGTCGAGAACCGACATTTCGGTTTGCAAGAGCAGTTGGCGGGCACGCTCGAGGCGCAGCTCCAGCATGTATTTCTTGGGGGACGTGTTGAGGTACTTCCCGAACAGCCTTTCGAGTTGGCGTGGTGAGATGCCGACCCGTCGGGCGATCTCGGAAGTTGGGACCGGAACCTCGACGCTCTCACGCATCAGCTTTGTGGCCTCCGCTAACTTGGCGCTTCGAACACCAGAACGCGCTTGCAGCGACACGCGTTGGGATGCTGAGCCCTCGCGAACCGCGACCGTCACCATCTGATCGGCCACGGACATCGCCAGATCCTCACCGTGGTCTTGAGCAATCATATGCAGCATCAAGTCGGCCGTGGCCGAGCCGCCGGAGGCAGAGAGGATTGGCGCGTCCTCGACAAAGACGCTGCGCACCAGCGCGACCTCGGGAAATTCTTCCATGAATGCGTCATGGAATTCCCAGTGGATCGCGGCGCGTTCGCCATCGAGGAACCCCGCCAGAGCCAGCGTGTAGGCACCAGAGCAAAGTGCTCCGAGCGGCGTTCCTTTGGCACGCTCGCGGCGAAGCGCGTTAAGGATCCCCGGCGTTGTATGGCGCTTTGCGTCGACGCCTGAAAGGACGAAGAGACGATCGCATGCGGGCGTCTCGGACAACGCAAAGTCAACCATTGTGCGCGCGCCGTTCGACGCCCGCGCGGGCGCGCCGGTTTCGCTTGTGAGGGTCCAGCGGTACAGTCCTTTGCCTGAGACGAGGTTTGCAATCCGCAGCGGTTCAACAGCGTTTGCGAAGGCGAGTTGAGAGAAATCCTCTAGCAGAAGAAAGACAAAGTGCTTTGGGCGGGCGTCCATGGCGTGCTTTCGACTCGTTCAGATCGTAGTATGACCTATCAAGATAAGATTGTATACATCATGTATTTATTGCTATGGCGGGACCGAGCTGAGTCGCGAAGAGCCGTTCAAAAGGGTCCAATGACGCCTAAAGACCGAAAATCGGCCCTGGCCGAGCATCTCAAAAGCGCGATCCTAACGCTTGAATTGCCTCCTGGGTCAGATCTTGATGAGGTTGCTCTTGGCCACGCGTTTGGTCTCTCTCGAACACCCGTCCGCGAGGTATTCCGCGATCTTGATGGTCTCGGCTATGTCGAGCTTCGCGAGAACAGGGGGGCCCGCGCCTCTAGTCTTGCACACACAGAGATACGCGATTTTTTCCTTTCTGCACCAATGGTTTATGGTGCGGTTTTGCGACTGGCGTCGCGCAATAAGACCCCGTGCCTCTTGGCGGAACTGAAGGAGGCGCAGGGGGCGTTTCGCGCGGCTCTCAGAAGCGGTGGGCCAACAGCACGGACGCTGGCCAATAACAGGTTTCATGCCGTCACTGGCGCAATGGCCGGAAATGTGTATATCGCTCCGTCCTTCCAGCGCTTGTTGATCGATCACGCACGTATCGGCATGACCTTCTATGACCCACTATCCGACAGGGACGCGCAGGATTTGAAGACGGCGAGTGAACAGCACGACGCGATGATTGCAGCGATCGAAACAGGAAACGAAGCGGCCGCGGCGGCGCTTTCTGACGAGCATTGGGCCCTCTCGCGCTGCCAGATCGAGCGCTATGTGATGCCCGAACCATTGGACGCCCCGCTGGGCGACCCGGAAGTCCTATCCGCAGGAGGCATAACGTGACGCCAGTGTTCCGGTTTGACGGGATCTACACGCCCATCGTGACCCCATTCCACGCAGACGGCAGCGTCCATTGGAACGCGCTTTCCGATGTTATCGAGGCGCTGGTTGAGGCAGGTGTGCATGGGCTGATCTCGGGGGGATCAACGGGTGAGAACTATGCTCAAACAGTGGCCGAACGCGTTGAAATCGCGGAGTTCACCCATGAGCGCTTGGGCGGCCGACGCCCCTTCGTCATTGGCACAGGCGCTATGCTCACGGCCGATTCCATTGCGTTGGCAGAGGCGGCGCGCGGCATGGAGGCAGATGCAATCCTTCTTGCGAGCCCACCCTATGCGGTACCGACCGACCGGGAAAACGCGCTGAACGCACTGGCGATTGACCGGGCCGCGGGATTGCCGATCATGCTCTACAATTATCCGGGCCGGACCGG
>JBCCKB010000296.1:0-3905 GCA_039027595.1 Pseudomonadota bacterium
ACGAGTTCTCGCTAAAACTCTGGGAAGGGCTTGAGCAAGACTTCAACTATAACGCAATGGTCAGTCAGCGGGGGATACTGAACCTAATCCACTCCGACCCCCAGCGCGACGCCTATGTCCGCCGTGGCAATGCGATGAGACTTTCGGGCGCAGATGCCGAGATCCTGGGGCCCCGTGAGATTCGTGAGATGTGCCCCTATCTTGATTTTGAGAACGCACGGTTTCCCATCCAAGGTGCCATCTGGCAACCTAGGGGAGGCTCCGTTCGCCACGACGCCGTCGCCTGGGGGTACGCGCGCGGCGCTGATGCCCGCGGCGTGGACATTTTGCAGAATTGCGAGGTGACCGGTCTTGATATCGAAGCTGGGCGGTGCACGGGCGTCCAGACGGTCAAGGGACGCATCCGTGCCAAGAAGGTGGCGGTCTGCGTCGCCGGCTCTTCCAGTCGAGTGATGTCCATGGCCGGGCTGCGGCTGCCAATTGAGAGCCACGTGCTTCAGGCGTTTGTTTCCGAAGGGCTGAAACCGGTGATCCCGGGCGTCATCACCTTTGGGGCGGGCCACTTCTATGTCAGTCAATCCGACAAAGGCGGGCTTGTCTTTGGTGGCGATATCGACGGCTACAATACCTATGCGCAACGCGGCAATCTGCCGGTGGTTGAAGATGTCTGCGAGGGCGGCATGGCGATCATGCCCATGATCGGGCGCGCCCGGCTCTTGCGCATGTGGGGCGGCGTAATGGACATGTCGATGGACGGTTCTCCCTTCATCGACAAAACGCCCATAGACGGGCTCTACTTCAATGGCGGTTGGTGCTACGGCGGGTTCAAGGCAACACCTGCAAGCGGGTATTGCTATGCCCACCTGCTGGCAACCGACCGCCCCCATGAGACCGCGACACACTACCGCTTGGATCGCTTCCGTCGGGGCGCGCCAATCGACGAAAAGGGCCAGGGCGCCCAGCCAAATCTGCACTAGAGGTGGTCCGATGATCATTCCGCACCCACTCCTGGGGCCACGCGATGCCGCCGAGTTTGTCTACAAAGGCGATGTAGGCTTGATTGAGCGCCCGGACGGGATGACTGCGTCGGACGAGGAGATGCATGACTACATGTACCTTCGCGACAATCCAGCCGGTGAGCATCGCGAGCTTTGGTACCATGAACAAGGTGATCGCTCCTGGCTTGTGGTCACCCGAAACACCCTGACCCATGAGATAACCGGTGTCGAACTCGCTCGCGATGTGGCGCGGCGCTTGGGGAGATCCCGATGAGCCAGGCCTTTCGCATCAGAGGCGGCCGGATCGATCGCGGACGGACGCTCAAGTTTCAGTGGAACGACCGTTGGCTAGAGGGGCATCCAGGGGATACCCTTGCCTCGGCGCTGCTCGCAAACGGCGTTCGGCTCGTTGGGCGGTCGTTCAAGTACCACCGACCGCGCGGGATCTTCTCGGCTGGCGCGGAAGAGCCCAACGCGCTGGTGCAACTTGGCCGAAACGCCGCGCAGGAACCGAACACGCGCGCCACGACAGTAGAGCTTTTTGACAGGCTTTTTGCCACCAGCCAGAACCACCGGGGCTCTCTCGAGTGGGATCTTATGTCGGTCAACGACCTCATGGCGCCCTTTTTTGGCGCGGGGTTTTATTACAAGACCTTCATGTGGCCGCCAAAGTTCTGGGAGAAGCTCTACGAGCCGATGATCCGCGCCTCGGCGGGGCTAGGCGAACTCTCGGGCAAGCCGGATCCGGATTGCTACGATCACGGGTTCCTCCATTGCGATGTACTCATCATCGGTGGCGGACCCGCCGGGCTGGCGGCCGCGCGGACAGCCGGGCGGGCTGGTCTGCGGGTGATCCTTGCAAATGAGGACTTTGACCTTGGCGGACGCCTATTGAGCGAAACGTTCGAGGTGAACGGCATGCCAGGCGATGTCTGGGCCGACCAGGTTCACGCCGAACTGCGAGACCTCGACACCGTTAGAGTGATGCCGCGTACAACCGTTTATGGCGCTTTTGACCATGGGATATATGGCGCGCTAGAACGTAAGACGGATCACCTCGGCGTTCGCGGCGATAAGCCCCGGCAAGTGCTCTGGCGGATCTACGCACCCCGCGCGATCCTGGCCAGCGGAGCTACCGAGCGATCGATCGCCTTCGGCAACAACGACCGGCCCGGCATCATGTTGGCTGGTGCGGTTCGGACCTACGTGAAGCGGTTTGGGACAGCGCCGGGGCATCGGGTCGCGGTCTTCACCAACAATGACGATGGCCTGAGGACCGCCCAAGACTTGCGTGACAGCGGCCTATCCGTGGTGGCGGTCGCCGACAGTAGACGGGGCGACCTGATCACGGACACTGCGGGTCGAAAGGCTCTGCGAGCGGTTTCGATCAATGGCGGGCCGATGATCGAGGTCGACTGTCTGGCCGTGTCGGGCGGATGGTCGCCCAATGTGCATCTAACCTGCCACCAGCGCGGTCGGCCAGAATGGCGCGACGAGATTGCCGCCTTCGTTCCCGGCCGAACACGACCGCCGGGAATGCGTGTCGCTGGGGCCGCAAACGGCTCGATGACGCTCGGTGCCGCACTCCGCGAGGGCCAAGCATTGGCAGCCGACATTGCACAGGAGGTTGGCGCGCCCGCGAAACTTGAGGATGCCCCATCCGCGTCTGACGAGCCCCTCGGGATTGGTGCGTTCTGGCACGTGAGCGTGAGCCGTTCGCGCGCCTGGGTCGATCTGCAAAATGACGTCACGGTCAAGGACATCAAGCTCTCGCATCAGGAAGGGTTCCGGGCGGTTGAGCACCTGAAACGATACACCACCCTGGGCATGGCAACCGACCAAGGTAAGACCGCTAACGTCCTAGGACTGGCAATCCTGGCCGAGGTGAGTGGCAAGACGATCCCAGAAACGGGTACCACCATTTTTCGCCCACCATACACGCCGGTGCCAATAGGGGCTTTCGCGGGCCGCGCAAGGGGCCGAGACTTCCGCCCATACCGGCTTACTCCGTCGCATGCCTGGGCCGAGGAACAAGGGGCGACCTTTGTGGAGGCCGGCATGTGGCTCCGCGCGCAATGGTTTGCCCGACCAGGCGAGGCCGGCTGGCGCGATAGCGTCGATCGGGAGGTCAGGATGACCCGACAGTCGGTTGGCATCTGCGACGTGACAACCCTTGGCAAGATCGACATCCAGGGACGCGACGCCGCCGAATTCTTGAACCGGGTCTACGCAAACGCCTTTCTGAAAGTCCCCGTAGGCAAGGTGCGCTACGGGCTTATGCTGCGCGAGGACGGGGTCGCCTATGACGATGGCACCACGGCGCGGCTTTCGGAAACCCATTTTGTCATGACCACGACCACAGCCAACGCCGTCTTGGTCTTCCGCAACCTTGAATTTGCACGGCAATGTCTCTGGCCGGATCTTGACGTGCATCTCATCTCGGCGACAGATGCCTGGGCTCAGTTCGCTGTTGCGGGGCCCAATTCTCGTGCGCTGCTATCCCAGGTGGTTGACGGCCTTGATTTGTCAAACGAAGCCTTTCCATTCATGGCTTGCGCGGAATGTACGGTGTTCGGCGGAACGCCAGCGCGGCTCTTTAGAATCTCGTTCTCGGGAGAACTCGCTTACGAGATCGCCGTTCCGGCACGATACGGCGACAGCATGATCCGGGCTTTGATGGTGAAGGGCAAGGATTTCGAGGCCGTACCTTATGGAACCGAGGCCCTCGGCGTCATGCGGATCGAAAAGGGCCATGCCGCGGGCAATGAGCTCAATGGCCAGACGACGGCTGCGATGCTCGGGCTTGGGAACATGGTCTCAAAGAAGAAAGACGCAATCGGCACGCGGCTCTCGGAGCGCCCCGAAATGACCCGTGACGACGATCTGCGCCTTGTGGGCTTCAGGCCA
>JBCCKB010000297.1:0-3740 GCA_039027595.1 Pseudomonadota bacterium
CTTGGAATGAAGGTCATTCAGCGTCCGTCGCCGCGGCTGATGGCGGTTCTTGATCGTGTTCAGCTGACGCCGAACATGGTCCGGGTCACGGTTGGGGGGGACTGGATCAAGGAGCTGTCGGGCGGCATCGAGGGGGCGCATTTCAAGCTGTATCTTCCCGAGGCCGGCGAGACGGAGCGCGCCTTCGCGGTCCGGCTGTCGGAGGGTCCCCGACCGACCGTGCGGACCTACACGATCCGGTATATCCGCCCCGGGCTTGGCGAGATCGATGTCGACTTTGTCGACCATGGCGACACCGGCCCGGCCTCGGCCTGGGCGCGGCGGTGCAGACCCGGCGATGTCTGTGGATTTGGCGGCCCGGGCCCGGTCAAGCTCAAGGAGTTCTTCGCCGATACCTACCTGGTCGCCGCCGATATGTCGGCCCTGCCGGTGGCCGCGGCGACGCTCGAGGCGATGCCGCGCGACGCGACGGGGCAGGCGTTTCTCGAGATTACCGACCCGATGGATCAGCAGGATATCGACGCGCCGGACGGGGTCGCGCTCACCTGGCTGATCCACCCCGACCCCCATGAGCCGCCGCGCCAGGGTTTGGAGATCATCCGCTCCCTGCCCCGCCTGCGCGGCGTCGTGCAGACCTGTATCGCCGGGGAAAGCTCGATGATCCGCGCGCTTCGCGAAGAAATCATTGTCAATCGGCGCATCCCGAAGCAAAACGCGTATATCTCTGGGTACTGGAAAATCGGCCTCATCGAGGACGAACACCAGGAATTGAAGCGCTCGCAAGCAGCATAGGAGACGTCGCGCGCCATGTTTATCGCCATGAACCGCTTCAAGGTTCGCACCGAAAACGCCGAGGACTTCGAGGCGCTCTGGCTCGGCCGGGAGAGCCATCTCGACAAAATGGACGGGTTTGTGGAGTTCCACATGCTCAAGGGGCCCGAGACCGACGGGGTGGTGCTTTATGCCTCGCACACCGTCTGGGCCTCCGAGGAGACCTTCCTGGCCTGGACCCGGAGCGAGGCCTTCCGCGCCGCCCACAAGGACGCCGGATCAAACCGAAAGCTCTACGAGGGCCACCCGAATTTCGAGGGCTTCACCTCGATCCAATCCATCGCCGCCTCCGCACCGGCCTGACGCAGCACAACCCGAAACAAAAACCGCAAAACTGCAGCGCACAATGCTCGGGCGGGTTGGCTAGGATTTCTCGACGGCAGCCCGAGCGTTCCCTGATCCGGCGACGTGGGGCAGAAGGAAGATCTTGCCAGTTGGCGGTGTCGTGTTGACGCGGAGCTGACAGCCATAGGCGGTCGTCAGCGTATCGTTCGTCAGGACTGCCTCCGGTGCGCCTTGCTTGACCATGAGACCGTCACACATCAGCGCGACGCTGTCGGCGAACATCGCCGTGAGGTTGATGTCATGCATCACGGCGATCACCCCGCCCCCCGCATTCGCGTAGTCTCGGACGAGTTGCATCACCTCGAGTTGATGTCCGATATCGAGACTGGCCACCGGTTCGTCGAGGAAGAGCCAGGATGGGCGTCCTTCTGGTGCCGGGTCCCAAACCTGGACAAGGACGCGGGCAAGCTGGGTCCGTTGCTGCTCGCCCCCAGACAGCTCCTGATAGAACCGCCCCTCGAACCCCGGCAGGCCGACCCGCGCTAGGGCTTGATGCGGGAGATCGTATTGACCCGCATCCCGGCCCGCTGACAGGCCCAGCCGCACGACTTCAAGGACTGTGAACGGAAACGCAAGTCGCGTCGATTGCGGAAGGACGCCGCGCCGTGTTGCGAGCTGCCAGGGCTTTAGGCTCGCCACGTCGCCTCCCTCAAGACGCACAGCCCCAGAATAACCAAGCTCTCCAGTCATTGCGCGCAAGAGCGTTGTTTTACCTGATCCGTTGGGGCCAACGATTGCGGTGACCTGCCCATCCGCGGCGCTAAAGTCGACGCCGCCCAACACGGTGCGACCACCCAGGGACACGCGAATGTCCTCGGCCGTGAACATCAGAGATCCAAGACCCCGCGGTTCCGCAAGAGAATCCAGAGAAAGAATGGGCCGCCCATCGTTGCCGTAATGATCCCAATTGGCAGTTCCGCCGGCGCGATCACCGTTCTGCTGATCATGTCGGCCCCAACGAGCAAAGCCGCGCCAAGAAGTGCCGCGTTCAAAAGGAGGTACCTGTGATCCGGTCCAATTGCGACACGCAAAATGTGAGGGACAACGATCCCGATGAACCCAATCCCCCCAGAAACAGCGACCGCCGCACCCGTCGCCCCGGCAACGGTCAGGATCGCAACGGCTTTCATGCGTTGAACTGGAATACCAAGATGCGCCGCCGAGGCTTCACCCAAGGCTAAGGCATTCAGGGAACGCGCCAGAAACGGTGCAGAGACGAGCGCGATGACAATCAATGGCGCAGCGGCCAGCACCTTGGCCCAGGTCGCTCCCGCAAGGGATCCCAGCCCCCAGAAAGTCAGGTCCCTGAGCTGCGCGTCGTCAGCGCGATAGACCAAGACGCCCGAAACCGCTCCAGCAAGGGCGCCGAGTGCGATCCCGGCCAATAACATCACGGCCACGGATGTGCGCCCGCGCCGGGTCGAAATCCGATAGAGGACGAGGGTTGTGATCCATCCGCCAAGAAACGCCGCGATGGGGACCGTGTAGTTGCCCAGCGCCACGGCGATCCCCGTCGGCAAAGCCGCTCCAAGAACGATGGCCGCTATGGCACCAAGACCGGCCCCCGCCCCAACTCCAACTAGGCCCGGATCGGCCAAAGGATTTCTGAAAAGCCCCTGCATGACGGCACCCGAGACCGCAAGCGACGCTCCTACGAGAAGCCCCAAGGCAAGTCGGGGGAGACGAATGTCCAAAAGGATGACCCGATCTGTCGCGCTGATCTCACTCCCTTGCACCAGGGCCCTTAAGACCTCCCACGCCGAGACACCGGAGGCCCCAGCGTCAAGGCTAAGCACACTAACGCAGAGAACGAGCAGAACCAGGACGAGGCGAGACCGTTTGGCACGGAGGGTTCGGTCTCCCGCGCGTAACCCGCCCGAGACCCCGTGGTGGTTAGTAACCGCCAAGTCTAGCCCGCAGCTGCCAACGCGTCACTGAGCCGCTTGACGGCTTCGGGCGTCCGCGGCCCAAACCCAAGAAGTAAAAGGCCATCTATCCGGACAACCGCCTGTGACGCCGCCGCCGGTGTTGTCGCAAGGCCGGGATGCGAGAACAGCGCGGAGTTGTCCGCCCCATGGTCACCGCCGCGCTCCATCATCAAGATCACGTCGGGTCGTGCCGCTATCGCTGCCTCGTCCGTCAGCGGCTTGTAGCCTTCGTAAGCAGTAATCGCGTTCTCGCCACCCGCCAGGCGGATGATCCCGTCTGCCGCCGTGTCCGTCCCGGACGCGAGGATCCGTCCGCCTTGCATCGACAGGATAAACATAACCCGCTTTCCGTCGCCGTTGGCCTCTGAAACCGCCGCAGTCAGATCCTGCTCGATCTTGTCAGCGAGTGTCACACCTTTTTGCGGCACACCAAGGGCGTCGGCGACCGCCAAGATCTTGGCCCGCACAGCGGCTGGATCGTACCCATCGGGCACAGTCACGAATGGAATGCTTGCCGATGTCAGCACGTCGATTGCTTCAGGGGGTCCGGCGTCATCTTCGGCAATGACCAAATCCGGCTCAACCGAAAGGACGCCTTCGGGTGACAACGCTCGGAGATATCCCACATCGGGAAGC
>JBCCKB010000298.1:0-3698 GCA_039027595.1 Pseudomonadota bacterium
ATTCTCTCTCGCGTCGGTCAGGACTTCCGAGAAACTGGTCCCTTCTTCGCCAAGCCGCAGCTGCAGGGTGCGCGCGCCAACGGCAAGATCGCTTGCGATGCTCTGCAATGTCGGGGTTGACCCCTTGAGGCTGGACACAACACTGCGCCGGACCCGTTCCGACCATGGCTGCGATCTGTCGATGCTGGACAGGACGGCCTGCACTCGGTCTTCAAAATCTCGAAACAGGTCGAGATTGGCGCCGATCACGGGCTGATCCAGATCGTCGTTGTCATAGATCTGGTAGCTGACGTCCGTCTCGAATTTCACCTGTGCTGTCGGAAACGCGCTTTCATGGGCGAGCGTGTCTTTGGGTCTGGTGTAATGAAAGCCTATTTCCTTCGGTCTCACAGGCCGAGGGGCGTTGGCACTGGCCCAGGCGACATTCGCAGCGACAAAGCAATCGACCGTGTATCGCAGCGGGTCGTGCCATTCCGTCCACTGCTCGATCCAAACCTTGGTCTGCCTAGAGCCGCGCTCAATGTGACCGCCCATCGAGTCGCCCATGATGCGGGCGTACTGACAGGACTTTTCGATAGCAACATGCAAGGTTGGTGCATTCGCGCAGACATAGCCGAGGATGCCCATCGCCTGGGTCGGAAAGCGCTGCCCGCAGACCAGTCCGATATCCTCCCGCCCGGTTGCCTCTACGATGGCGCGCCAGATCCGGCGTTCGGTCGCAAGGTCTGTATAGGGTGGATTGCCCTGCATGATGCCTTGCGGCGCGTCTGCCGCCGCCAAAATCGCTTCGATATCTCCGCCCTCTTCGGCGGCAACGGCAACCCGAAAGGC
This sequence comes from Pseudomonadota bacterium, assembly GCA_039027595.1. Taxonomy (GTDB): domain Bacteria; phylum Pseudomonadota; class Alphaproteobacteria; order Rhodobacterales; family Rhodobacteraceae; genus Ovoidimarina. The sequence continues at coordinate 832 of JBCCKB010000298.1, forward strand.
GAGAATGCTTGAGTTTATGCGGGCCATGAAGGCAACGATACGAAGCGTGTACCGTGGATTCAAACCCTATGCTGCCGTGCACTTTTCCGAACCGCGGTCCATCATTGGCCTTCGAGCCTGAAGAATTCGACAAGCTGGCCGTTCGGATCGACAACCTTGAGAAGTTGAATGCCCGGTTCATCGATGACTTCGGGGACCGAGTGGCCGGTCCGGGCGATCCGGGTCCTCAGGTCCTCAAGATTGGCGGACTGAAGGTAAGGAACCGATCCGGTGCCGGGCACCGAGCCGGGCGCGTATTTTGCGCGCGACACGATTGCGAACCAGCCACCCTCGATATCGAACGCCACGAAATCCTTAAGCGCGATCACCGGCGGGCGATCGAAGAGCGTCCGATAGAAGGCCTCTGATCCCGCCATGTCATCGGTCGGAACATAAGCTCCCATCGCGAGGATGGCGTCGTCGTTTGTAGGTGTGTCCGCAACCGCAGCGCCTGCAGCGAAAAGGATGCCTGACAGGAAGAGCGCACAGATCGTCTTCATTTGAATATCTCCATCTTTGGACGGGTTTCAGCCGGATGAAGTGTCCCAACCGGGTCGGTCTTCGGTGAACTCGTGAAACGAGTGCTCAATTCCCGGATCGTCATCGAGGCATTGTGCATTGATCGGGAAGGACGCGTCGGGTGACAGGGGTTCGCCGAGCGCCGTCCCGCAGGATCGGCAAAAGGACCGGTGGTAGGTGAAGGGGGGTTCAGGTTTGATCGTTTCGATCCGGTCTTCACCATCCAACAGCCGGAACTGGCCCCGCTCGACGAACACGATCGTCGATGCGCCGAGTTTTCGGCAGCGCGAGCAATGGCAGGTGCCCATTGCAGAGGGCGCGCCCTCGATCGCAAATCGAACCGCTCCACACGCGCAGCTTCCCTTGATGGCCATGTCTCATCCCTCTCTCGCACTTGGATGGCCGACCCATAGCGGCGCAATGCTGACAGCGTGTTGTCAGCATGGTGTCAGCATTGTAGGGACGACTGACAGGAGGCGCGGATGCGGCGTGGCGACCGGCTGTTCGAAATCATCGAGATCCTCAGACGCGCGAAAGGTCCGATTTCCGCGAAGTCCATCGGTGAGGAACTGGGTGTCACCAAGCGTACAGTCTACCGCGATATCGCGGCCCTGACGGCGCAGCGCGTGCCGATCCAGGGTGAGGCTGGCGTGGGGTACGTGCTGGAGGCGGGGTTTCACATGCCACCGCTCATGCTCACGTCAGATGAGATCGAAGCCGCGATCCTGGGCGCGCAATGGGTCCGTACCCGAGGAGAACCGGAGCTGGCCCTGGCGGCTGAGAAGCTCTTGACCAAGATTGAGACTGTGGCCTCCGCGCGGTTCGAGACGTCATTCGTTGATCCGGTTGTCGGCGTTGCCCCGGCCGATCAAATGGCCGAAGCCCTTGACGCGGCAGACATCCGTGTCGCGATCCGGCGGCGCGTCAAGATTTCCATCAACTATCGGGATTCAAAGGACGCGCGCACGACCCGGGTGATCTGGCCCATTCTGCTTGGGTATCGTGACAACGGGCGGATCGTCGCGGCGTGGTGTGAGCTTCGGCAGGGATTTCGGTATTTCCGGACGGAGCGGATATTGGAGGGCGAAGTGCTTTCCGAGAGAATCCCGCGCCGCATGGATCTGCTTAGGGCCGATTGGCGCGCAGCGATGGAGAAGGAGCGACTACGGTATGAAGACAGTTTCGACAACGGTGATCGGTAACCCGGGCGCTGTCTGATATCATTGGGGGGGCCTACGCTGAGTCCCAGCCGAGCAGCAGTTCACGAACTTGGAACGAACGGAGCGGCGTGCGCGCGCCGGTGGAGCCAGCCGGCCAGCATCGAAAGGATTGCCTCTCCGACATCGGCGTCTCGCGACCGCGTTTCACGTATCACCGGTCGTTCAACCCCGTCCGCAAGGAGCCACGACATTTCCTTTGCTTTAACGGTTGGACTCGGCTGACCATCCTCATCCTTCGAAAAGACGGTAAGCGTCGGCGCCTTCAATTCGCTCAGCTTGCCTTGCTTCCAATGCCGCCGGTTCGACCCAGAGACCGTCTGAAAGGTCGGATTGAGGTAAAACAGCCCGTCGATCCGCGGGTTGGCGCCCATCTCGACAACCTGGGCCGCGACATCTGCGCCAAGCCCTTCTCCGCCAAGAACAAAGCGGTTTGGGCCGCTCATGGATTCCGTGGCGGCAAAAAGCTCGCGCCGAAGGGTGCTGTCTGCAGGGCGCCTTACACGTCGTCCGGATCGTGTCGCTGTGACGAAGCTGAACTCAAAAGTAACAACATGCACACCGTATCTCGCGGCACTTGAGAGGGAGAACGGGAGCGCACGCGCGTCAGGATCGCTCGCGAAAAGCAACTTGGTAGGCATCGGGTTAATGGCTTCTTTCGTGGCTATAACCGCACCGCCAAAGATAGCCGAACAACGCCGCTGCACCAACTGTTGTTTCTGCGTGGCTGATGGACGATGCGTCTGCTTCTTGCTCGGCTGCGAACAAACGCCAAGAGGTTCCACACCCCCCGCAGACAGGGTGGTCGGCGGACGAAATCCATTTGTCACGGTCTGTGAACAGTGGGCGCGCTCAAACATAGTTAATTCGGAAGTGTCTGGTTATCGGGCGTTCCATGCCCGCCGCAGCGGCCTTTCGTGGTATGGACGGTGTGTGGGTGTCGGCCCGGTACGTGCCGATGTCTGCGCGTAAAGAGTGGTGGGCGCAGGACCATGTTGGTCCATCGGCACTGGGTCCATCTTAAGGATTGGGAGCTGGCGATGTGGATCGCTAAAGATTTTCTGCTGTATTGCTGTTTGATTTTCGCGTTTG
>JBCCKB010000299.1:0-3550 GCA_039027595.1 Pseudomonadota bacterium
GACGACGGCTGCGATGCTCGGGCTTGGGAACATGGTCTCAAAGAAGAAAGACGCAATCGGCACGCGGCTCTCGGAGCGCCCCGAAATGACCCGTGACGACGATCTGCGCCTTGTGGGCTTCAGGCCAATTGACCGCGACGTGGTCCTCTCGGCGGGGGCACATTTCCTGACGCCGGGAGACCCCGAGGACATGGCGCACGACCAGGGCTGGATGACATCCGTCGCCTTCTCTCCCGAGCTGGGCCACTCGGTCGGACTGGGCTTTCTGAAGCGCGGCCAAGACCGCATCGGGGAAACTGTGCGCGCTTACAGTCCGGTGCGGAACGAAGACGTCATGGTCGAAGTCTGTTCCCCGCACCATATCGACCCGGAAGGAGGACGCCAGCGTGGGTGAGATCCAACTGACGCCCCTGTCGCCGTTGGGCGGCGCCGACATTAAGCTAGGTGCCAATCAGATCCGGGAGCGCACCGACTTGGCGCTGGTGTCTATCGCGGTCCCGCTTGGAGGCGAAGAGACGCTTGCTGCCGCGCTTAGTTCCGGGTGGGGTCTCGCATTGCCTTCGCCTACCGTGTCCACGATCAACGAAGAGATATGCGCGCTTCGGCTGACACCGGATCAGATCATGCTGGCCTTTCCCGACCCGGCGGCAGATGCGGACAAAACCGTAGGTCGCGTACTGGCGGGGACCGGCTACACCTCCCTGCAAACCGATGCGTGGGTGATCCTCGAAATCTCGGGGCCGGACACCCGCGGGGCCCTGGAACGGCTCTGCCCGATCGATATCCACGAGACTGCCTTTCCCACGAACGCTGCGGCACGAACGACGATGGAACATATGAGCGCGATCCTCATCCGCCTTGGTATGGACCGCTTTATGTTGATGTCGGCGAGCTCCTCGGCACGCTCATTCCTACACGCCGTCGAGACGTCGTTTCGTTTCGTCCTGCCATAAACCGTCATTGGCGTTCGGCACCGGGCTCCCTTGGGAGCCTTGTTGGGAGAAGCAATAAGGCGACAAACTGAGGGGCCGCGCATGGCATCACCGCAAATAGAACGGGCCGACGCCCGGGCGGTGGCTGGCGCGTTTTTTGCCAATGGGGCCCTGTTCGGCGCTTGGGCCTCTCGTATCCCCACGGTTATGGAGACGTTTTCACTCCGCCCCGCCGTGCTGGGGGCGTTACTGCTGCTTCTCGCGGGCGGGGCGATCTTGGCATTCTCCGCCGCAGGACGCGCCGCTGACAAGTTCGGCGCCGTGCGAACCACCCGCGTTGTTGCCGGGCTTTACCTGGTTACCTTCATCGGAATTGGACTTGCTCCAACATTCGCACTCCTGGCTTCCGCTCTGTTCTTGTTTGGTGCGACCCATGGGGGCATGGATGTTGCAATGAACTCGTGGGGGGCAGCGCATGAACGCAGACGGGCCCGGGTGATCCTGCCGATCTTCCACGCAGTCTTCAGTCTGGGTGCAGGCCTTGGCGCAGCCGCTGGGTCCCTGGCGCTGAGATTTGATCTTTCAATCACAGTGCATTTTGCGGGCTTTGCACTCCTCCTCGTACCCCTTCTCTTTTTGCCTGCCGCGCCCGAAGCGCCTCGCGTCGAGGCTCCGCCAAGCCGCGCACGGATCTTTGCTTGGCCGGGGCCAGGTCTCCTTGTGATTGGCATGGTCGCCTTCTCCATGTCGCTCGGAGAAGGGGCAATGGCCGACTGGAGTGCGGTTTACCTCGTGGAAATTGCCAAAACAGAACCTTCGCAAGCCGCGCTTGGCTACACCGTTTTTTCAGTTGCTATGGTGGCGGTTCGGCTCTCGGGTGGACTGCTCGCGCGATGGTGGCCGCCAGATCGCATCGTTGCGGCCTCGGGTGTGGCCGCCGCAGGAGGCGCGGCGCTCGTGGCGCTTTCCACAAGCTACGGGATCATTCTGTTGGGCTTTTTTCTGATGGGCGCGGGATATGCGCTCGTAGTTCCGTTATCGTTCTCAAGAGCTGCCGATCACGATGACGGAAAATCGGGGCAGTCCATCGCTGGGGTTGCAACCTTCGGCTACGGGGGAATGCTTCTGGGACCGCCTGTCCTGGGCGTTATCGCCGAGACAACCAGCCTGTCCGTGGCCTTCGGCGTCCTTGCGCTGCTGGCGCTTTCCACGATCGCTGGACAAAGCGCCTACCGGTCGAGACCCGACGGGAAATAGTCGGCGCTCGCTTGCGTCGTCCGCACGTCGCGCGTGCGCCCCGGCCGCGACGGTGCCTCTTTGCGAAGATGGCTGCGCGAGGAGCGCTGCCGCGGACTTGCCGGACCTTTAGTTCTTTGCCCGATATCCGGAAAAGGCTTAGCTTTCGCCCGCTGTAAGCCAAGTCCCAAACGGTGGTGCGTGTCGGGCAGACCGGATCGCGTGTTTCAAAGCGGCTATGGGCGGGGTATCCGTCTGGCCATTGCGAGAGACGAGTCCAACCGGTCGTGAGATCACCGGATCAGAAAGCGGGCGCCAAGACACCCGATCTGGGCAAAGCGCGCGCAGCGCCGAGAGGGGGAGCAGGGCGACACCCGCGCCGCCCGACACCAGCGCAAGCGCGGTGCTCGAGCGTTCCGCCTCCATGGTCCAGGTCAACGCTCCTTGCATCCGAGCGATTTCTTCATCGATAAGGGTGCGGTTGCCGGTCCCGCGGGCGGGCAAAATCAGATCTTGCTCCTCAAGCGAGCGCCAAGAGATCATGTCCTGGGCTGCAAGGGGGTGATCATCTCGGACCGCAAGCACGATCCGATCATCGAACAGATGCTCGAAACCCGTGTTTGGCTCAAGGCTCGAGATCGAGCAGATCCCGAAATCGGCCTCTCCTTGTGCAACGGCCTCGGAAACCGCGTTTGCCGCGTGGTCGAGTATGCGGATCCGCGACCTGTGCCCGGCAGCCCGAAACGAGCCGAGAGCCGGCGTGACAAGATTGGCAACCACCGTTGGGATGGTCGCTAAAGTGACCACAAGACTACGCTGATGCGCGAAGGCAACGCTTTCATCGCGCATCGCGCCAACGGTTTCACGCGCGTCCTCAAGCATTGCCTCGGCCCGCGCGTGCAGACGTTTCGCCGCAAGTGTTGGGCGCACTCGCCGTGTGGTTCGCTCGAACAGAACGGAATCAAGTGCCTGCTCCAACTTTTGCACCCTGCGCGTGACGGAAGATTGGGACAGGGCGAGCCGCTGGGCTGCCATGTGAAACGAGCCTGTTTCCTTAACCGCAAGGAAAGCCTCTAGATCAGCGAAGTCGTAATTTATGTGCATTCCGCAACAAGTTCATGACTGACGCCGTTGGTCAAATAAACGACCGCGATATAGGCACGGTTCCACCGACAGGTGCACGGGTACGCCGCACATGGCGTCAGCGAGACAGCGCCGCTGACCTGTGCAAATACAAAGTGCGTTCGGCGTTGATCCCCTCAACTCGAGGGCACGAAAAGACTCATGCGATCGTGTCAATTTCGATGATGGTGACGGCCGTGGAAGGAGACCAGCCGGATCCGTCGAATACGCCCGATGCATTCCGCCCGCCATCAGCCCAC
>JBCCKB010000300.1:0-3409 GCA_039027595.1 Pseudomonadota bacterium
CAGGATCCCGTGATCTTCGCGACGTCGGCAAGCGAGAATATTCGCTTCGGACGCCCTGGAGCGAGCGACCCGGAGGTGGAGGCTGCGGCCAAATCAGCGGCGGCGCACGATTTTCTGTCCGGGCTGCCAAAGGGCTATGCATCGAATGTTGGTGAACGCGGGATCATGCTTTCTGGTGGACAGAAACAGCGCATTGCATTGGCCCGCGCCATTCTTCGGGGCTCACCCATCCTGTTGCTCGACGAAGCCACCTCGGCGTTGGACGCTGAGAGCGAGCTTGCCGTGCAGCAGGCCGTCGATCGGCTTGGAAAGGATCGGACTGTCCTGGTTGTGGCGCATCGTTTGGCGACGGTGAAAAAAGCAGACCGGATTCTGGTCTTCGACCAAGGGCGCATCGTCGCCGAGGGCACGCATGATGCGCTTGTCGCGGAGGGCGGGCTTTACGCGCGACTGGCGCGTCTACAGTTCACGGAAGGCCTCGCGGCGGAGTAGCCAGGCTGACGTGGCGTCGGTGCACCATTCCACCCTTGCTCGAAAGGGTCGAATAGCGCATCAGTCCTTACCAATATGCGCGTCCCGACTAATTGTCTGGGATCCGACGCTTGGGAGGTTGACATGTCCAATTTCAGGAATGCCGCGGACCTCCGCGCAATCGAAGAGGAAATGCCGTGGTCCGATCGTGATGTGGCTGCCACGCTATATGAGTACCTGGCCCGCGTTGCCAAGAACCACGGAAACCGCCCCGCCACGTCGTTCCAAATTCTCTCAGGGCCGAAGGACAAGGCCGAGACGCTCACCTGGTCGGAGCTCCTGAACCGAAGCACTCAAGCCGCAAATCTGTTTCGCTCGCTTGGTGTCGGAGAAGAAGACGTGGTGGCGTATGTGCTGCCAAATGCCACGGATACGATTGTAACCCTCCTTGGGGGAGCGATCGCTGGGATCGTCAATCCGGTAAACCCACTTCTTGACGCCGAACAGATCGGCTCGATCCTGCGAGAGACCGGCGCAAAGGTGGTGGTAACGCTCAAGCCGTTCCCGAAAACGGATGTGGCGCAAAAGACAGCCGATGCCGTGGCACTTGCCCCCAATGTCGAGACCGTTTTGGAGATTGACCTAAACCGCCATCTATCTCCGCCAAAGAGCTGGCTCGTACCACTCTTGCGCCCAAAACAAAAAGTGGCCCACAACGCGAAGGTCCTGGACTTCGCGTCAGAGTGCGCGCGCCAATCAACGACCCTTACTTTCCCTGATAGCACCGGCGACCGAGTGGCCGCCTACTTCCACACGGGCGGCACGACGGGAATGCCCAAGGTGGCGCGGCACAGATATTCGGGAATGGTCTACAATGGGTGGGTCGGGAAGAGGCTGCTATTTCAAGAGACCGACGTGGTGATGTGCCCCCTGCCCTTGTTCCACGTCTTTGCCGTACATGTGATCCTTATGTCGATGATCGCATCCGGCGCCCACGTGGTTTTCCCGACACCGGCCGGGTATCGCGGCGACGGCGTTTTTGATAACTTCTGGAAGCTGATCGAGCGTTGGCGCGTGACCTTCATTATTTCAGTGCCAACGGCGATCTCGGCCTTAATGCAGCGTCCAGTTGATGCCGATATCTCGAGCGTAAAGACGGCCTTCTCCGGGTCCTCGCCGCTCCCGGTCGAACTCTTCAGGCGTTTCGAGGAGGCGTCTGGCGTGACCATTGTCGAAGGTTATGGATTAACGGAGGCCACATGCCTGGTCTCGTGCAACCCCGTGGAGGGAGAGCAGCGTATCGGCTCCGTGGGCATCCCGTTCCCTCACACAGACGTAAAAATCCTCACCCATTCTCCGGACGGCAGGGTCACGGAATGCGGTCGCGATGAGGTGGGCGAGATCTGTATCGCGAACCCCGGCGTGATCCCCGGCGGCACCTATACCGAGGCCGACAAGAACCACGATCTCTTTCACTATGACAGCTATCTTAGAACCGGCGATCTCGGCCGAATCGACGCGGATGGCTACCTTTGGATAACGGGGCGAGCAAAAGACCTCATCATTCGCGGAGGTCATAATATCGACCCGGCCGAAATCGAAGAAGCGCTCGCGGGCCATGATGCTGTGGCCATGGCGGGCGCCATCGGTCAGCCCGATGCGCATTCCGGCGAGCTACCATGCGCCTACGTGGAACTCGTCGCTGGGGCTGAGGTAAGCGAAGCAGATCTCATGGCGTTCGCGACCGAGCGGATACGGGAGCGGGCGGCCCAGCCAAAGCATGTCGAGATTCTCGGTGAGCTTCCGAAAACGGCCGTCGGGAAGGTGTTCAAGCCCGATCTTCGCCGCCGGGCGATTGCCCGGGTTTACGACGGGGTTCTTGCGGACGCGGGCCTCGCAGCACGCGTCGGAGAGGTGCGTGAAGACAAGAAGCGTGGCCTTGTTGCCCACCTAACGGGAAAAGTAGCTGGCGAGGAAGAACAGGTTGGCGCGTTGCTCGGACGCTTCACAACGCCGTGGGAATGGCGGCCGTGAATTGGGACTTGGCAACAAATTGCCCAATTTTCTCCCCGATCAAGGAAGTTAACGCCACATTAACGCCCCACTCGTATACGCTAATGTGACGAGGATGGTGGTTTCATGAACGGCACATATGGTTTGAGCCTGGTCCTCGGACTTGGCGTAACAGTTGGTCTCATGACGGCGGTATGGAGCCTGATGACCGGCGGAACAGTGATGCTTGCCCTATTGGGATATTCCGTGGGTGGCACGTCGGCGGCGCTCTTGGGCGCGGTCTATGTGGCAACGGCACCCGAGGTCACGCGAACAGGCTCTGTCGAGCGCATTTGACCAAAGAACGGTCCGTCCGGCATCGGGTCGCGGTGCAGGCTTGACAAGCGTCTTGGCAATACTCTCGATGGTCTGAGAAGCGAACCGCGAGACCACACGGCTGGACGTCGAGCCATGAAGACTGAGGCGAGCGCAGAAGCAGCGCCGGACACTGATGGGCGCATCGCTAAGAGTGCCGCGAGCGATATCCACGCGCCGTTGATCCAACCTTGGCCTTTGACGAGCTCGATCGGGCACACGACCCTTGATCCGCTGAACTCCGGAGATGGGATCTACGTCTGGGATAAGGACGGCAACCGCCTGATTGATGGGCCTGCTGGGATGTGGTGCACGAACCTCGGGCATCGCAATACGGCTCTTGCCCGGGCGATGCACGACCAGGCCCTGGAGCTGTCCTACAATTCGCCGTGGTATACGACAAACGACCCCGCAACACGCTTTGCTGACCTCATCACGCAACGGGCACCTGGAGACCTCGACCATGTCTTCTTCACAACTGGAGGGTCCACAGCGATTGAAACCGCGCTACGGTTTGTCTTTTTCTATAACAATGTAATGGGGCGTCCGGGGCGAAAACTCATCGTCTCCC
>JBCCKB010000301.1:0-3321 GCA_039027595.1 Pseudomonadota bacterium
ACCCAAGCGGGCGATTTGCACGCAAGGATCGCCACGTCCTATGACCTGTCAACCATCGACATTGGCGCGTCGATTGCCTGCGACGGGGTCTGCCTGACGGTTACGGCGCTGGGCACGGTGCCCGAAGCCTGGTTTTCGGTGGACATCTCAGCGGAGACGGTCTCGAAGACCTCGATCGGCCATAACGGTTGGCCCGTTGGCCGCCGGATCAACCTTGAGAGGCCCCTCAAGGTTGGCGATGAGCTCGGCGGGCATATTGTCTCCGGCCATGTGGACGGGGTCGCTCGCGTGGTGAGGCTCACCGACGAGGGGGAGTCGACCCGAGTGAGCTTTCGAGCCCCCGACGACCTGGCGCGGTTCATCGCGCCCAAAGGGTCGGTCGCGCTGGACGGCACCTCGCTCACGGTGAATGAGGTTGCGGGCGCCGAGTTTGGGATCAACCTGATCCCCCACACCAAAACGGTGACGACTTGGGGGGATGTTGCCGAGGGCGATGCGGTCAATCTCGAGATCGACACGTTGGCGCGCTACGTTGCGCGTCTCCAGGAGGCATCATGAGCGGGATGGGCCATAACCGTGGACCCACAATGGAGCCAGGCGCCGGATGGCGGCGATACGCGTGGAAGCGCGCACGGGCGGAGCTCTTGCCGAAACTGCCCCTTGAAGTGGTCCGACTTAGGGTGCGGCGCGCGCGCGAATTGGGCCTCGATTACAAGACCTATGCCGGAGTTCGGGCGTCGACGGGCCGGGATTTAGTGGCGTTTCTGTTTTCGTCGAACGCGCTGCGGGTTGGTCCTAGGGCGGTTGTGATCCCGCCCCGACGGGCCGAAGTCGTGGATGGGATCCGCCATTGCGAGCGCCTGGCCCTGGTTCACCTTCCGCTCGATCCCGATGACGTCTTGTCGGCCAACCCGGCGCTTGGAGGCGCGGGGCGCGCGCCTGGATTCTCCGAGGGCTGGACCGACATCCGCGCCCGGGTGCATTCGGTGCTTGGAACCCTGCCGCGCGACGGCGTTTTGGTGATTGGCGAGACCGGGCTGGAGCGTGAGTGGTCTTTGGCGGGGCGCTGCGCGGGCTATTTGCCCGCTGAGCGGTTTTTCGGTCCCTGATCTAAGCTGACGGGCACCTGCGGCAGGGACCTGCTCCGAAGACGCGGTCCCGTTCTGAAGAACCGCGTTCGTGAAGATCTCAGGCCAGCGGTGGCACGTCCGACCGGACCCTCTCCACGGCCTGCGTTAACCAAACTCACGCATCGCTCACGAAACCTTATGTCGATGTGAGCGGGAGTTGAAAGCCGCTGTGCCAGGGTCTGGTCTAGCCTCGCGCGCAGGGGGCGTTGCCCCCTGTAATCAAGTCCAACCGGAGGTCCCATGACCCGTAATCTAACCAGTCCGCTGGCACGCGCTGCCGTGTTAGCGGCGGCGCTTATGTTTTGCGCTGCCACGGCGGTCACCGCCGCGACACTCAAAGTCGAGGTCACCAACAACCAGGCGTCGGGCGGTCTCTCGCTCACGCCGTTCTTCACCGCGTTTCATGACGGCAGTTTTGACACGTTCGACCCGGGCGGGCGCGCCAGCGACTATCTCGAGCTTCTGGCCGAAGAAGGGGACCCATCGGGTGCTTTGGGCGCGGCAGCATCGGCGGGCGCCACCGCGGGCGTTGCCGCAGCTCCGGGAGGCTTTCCCGGCGCTCCGGTGATCGAGCCGGGCGAGACCGCCTCGCTCCGGATCACCGTGGACCCTTCATCGGGACGTTACCTGTCGTTCTTGTCCATGGTCATTCCCTCGAACGATCTCTTCGTCGGCAACAGCGATCCGTTCGCCTACGAGGTATTCGACGGGTCTGGTGCCTTCACCAATCTCGCCGATATCTTCCTGACGACGGCGAATGTCTATGACGCGGGCACGGAGGCAAACAACAATCTCGGCGCGGCATTCAATACTGCTGGAGGCGACCCGACGGAAACCGATGATCCTATCGCTCTCGTGGGGGACTTGGCGTTCCTTCTGGGGCAAGGCACGCCCATTGGGCCGGTAACCAATATCGGTGTACCGCTTGCCTCGATCTCGGTGAGCCAGGTCCCGCTTCCGCCGGGTATCGCCCTTTCGCTCGCGGGCCTGGGGCTCCTTGGCGCCGCAGCGCGTCGCCGGAAGACCGCCTAAGAAATCGATGCGGGCCGGTGGCGGCCCGCATCTCCTGCTCCGTCGAGGCCAAGGGCAGGGCTGCCCCTCCGATATCCGCCTAAGCGGTCTGGGCGAGTTGCACCATGCCGTTGTGCAAGAAGAAGGACTTAGAGAACGCCGACAGATCAAGCGGGTTGGGGAGCCGGACATCCGAGATGTCCGGCATGGCCTTTCCGCTCAGATCGAACGCGCGGTCAATTTGAGAGATCAGGGCACAGATCGCGCCCGTGTCGGCAACATAGGTCTTGAGGGCGTCAATCTGATCATTCAGGCTGGGGTTCGCTCGTTTCTGGTCGAGGATTTGGAGGTAGTCCACAACGATCAACGCGGGCCCTGGCTCTGGTGCTAGGCGCGCAGTGATATAGTCGGCGGACACCTCATCGGAGGTATCGATCACCACGGCTTCGTCGGTGGAACCTGGGCCGATGCCCAGGGACGAAAGGTAATCCTCAACATCGCGTTCGTGGGCCTCCAAGGTGAAGAAATAGCCTTGCCGGCCAAACTGCGCGGCGCGCGACGCCAATTCGAGCCCAAGGAGCGTTTTTCCGTGCCCGGGCCGGGCCGCGATGAGAACAAGATCGCCCGCGGCGAGTTGCGTCAGAACATCCCTCGCCGGGCTCTGTGTCTTGGACGATGAGGCGAGGTGGCTCCAGTTTTGGAAACCCGCCTCGCCGGCAATGCGATCAAGGGCTTGATGCAGGGGGATGTCGGTTTGGCGCGCCAAGAGCTTTGCTTGTCGCTTCAAAGCGTAAATTGGGGCGGAAAGCCGCATGTCTGATCCTCCTCTTCCGAGCCGCTTTTGCAGTCCCTCCTGATGCTGGCGCTCGAATGAGACAGGTTGAACGTCGTCTGCTCCGCATGACTGATGCTTCCCCAATGGAGGGCGGGGGCCCGAGCAAGGCCTGTGGGCACTTTGATCCAACCGACCCGACAGCTCAATATCAAATGACGTTGTCCGCGGCGCCCCGGCAAATCGGTGTCATGGAGTGAGCCGGGTCTGGGGCGTCACTGCCCGGTGGCGCGCGCAATGCGTCAACCTCGCCCAGGACGGGAATGACGGGTTAGCGCCTCCGGTGGGGGGTGGCGCTTCTTTCGGTGCTGGGGTATCTCGCGCGCCGTAACCCACAGCAGGCGATCC
>JBCCKB010000302.1:0-3259 GCA_039027595.1 Pseudomonadota bacterium
ATCTCGTCCTCCGTGGCGGCGGCCCCCTATCGCTGGATTACGTTCTGTTCGGGCGCCATTCACACGAGGCCGCATACTCCTAAAGACTGCGCGGCGTCCGGCCAATCGATCCGTCGGGCGAGAGAGACGCGGATCCTCGGCGCGCCAGCAAATGCCTATGGACAAGCAATCCCGGGGACGACGCGCAGTCTTTAGGAGTATGCGGCCTCGTGTGAATGGCGCCCGAACAAAACGTAATCCAGCGATAGGGGGCCGCCGCCACGGAGGACGAGATACAGGAGCAGAAAGACCCATAGGCTGCGTTGATCGATGATCGCCGCATCCGGAAGGTTGTCGAACCAACCGCCGATGGCGGCGCCGTGCCCATAGATGTCGGTCACGCTTTGAACGACGACGAAACAGATCATTCCGAATGCAGCAGCCCGGGTGTAGAGCCCGAGAATAAGTAGGGCAGGGAGGATGAACTCGGCCCATGTTCCCGCTAGAATAACGGCCTTCTGGAAGCCTGTTGCCTGGGTGATATCGTAGCTGACCGCCTCGGCTCCCTTTGGAAAAATCTGCGCGAAGGCATTGAAGCTGGGTGAGAAAAGGCTTGCAAAGCCGTCCGGGATCTTGGTGATGCCGGAATTCCAGAAGTAGACCAGGAGAACAGCGGCGAACACAAAGCGAGCGAGCGTACTAAGGACCGGCACGGAAGCGGGTTCCAGGATGGCGAACACGCGGTCTGGTAAGGAAAATATCGTGCGGATCATTCGTTTTCTCCGATGTGTTCAATTGCGCAGCCCGTGATCAAGAGGGTCAGGACCGCTGCAAGGTCAAACGCCCCGCTGACCTGTTGCGCGGATGCCAGTGCGTCCCCAAAGGGTTGATCTGCTTGAAGAGCCGCCACAAACGCGCCGCCACCCGGTGGCAGGAGTTGCGGTTGCGGGTCAAGGTCGGGACGCAGGATTAGAACATCCTCGGCGCGCATCTCGGGTTTGGGCGCGTCCGGCTCCATGTTGTACCGCCAGATTGCATGGATCGGCCAAGGAGAGCGTATGAGCTGAAGGGCTGGAGCAAGCTTGACGGTGGCAAGCATAAGACGATCAGGTGACATAGCCTGAAGCGCATTGGGATCGATCGGTTCGGCGTCTGCGGCGTGGTAGCTGTTGCGCATAGCCGCTTCGAGTCGCGCGATATCGGGCAGGTAGCCAGTGGTCTGTGTGGGCGGAAACGCGGCGAGAAACTCCGGCATTTCGACGCCATAAAACATCATGAGCGGCGAAGAAGGCGGATGACGTTCGACAAAGGCGCGCGCCAGGACCTTGAAGTTCTGGGTGCCAACAAGCTTCTGAATGCACGGGAAGGCGGTTTCAAGCGCTTCAATGAGCGAGGCGACGACATTGTTTCGGTAGACATCGAACCGACGACCGGCGGCGCGTCCCTGGCCGTCGCTCAACCCGTGAGGTCGCGGCGCATCCGCATTCGTCAGCGCGTCCACAAAGCGCGCTTGTGTGGTTTTCATGCCTCCTCAAGCACGCGGGCCGCGCGGCGCGCTTCGGCCTCGAGCGCTGCCCAAGCGGGAACATCGGTGTCCCATTCAATCAGTGTGGGCCGTGGTCCGGCCTTCTCAATTGTGTATGCATAAAGCGACCAGACCGGGTCAGCGACCTCGCGCCCATGGCTGTCGATCAGAAGCGGCGCTCCGTGCTCATCTTCTTCTTCATCATGGCCGCCCAAGTGAATTTCCCCCACATGCTCCAACGGGAACATGTCAAGATAGCTCTTCGGATCGGTCTGAAGGTTGGTTGCACTCACAAAGACATTGTTGACGTCAAGCAGCAGCCCGCAACCGGTTCGACGCGCAAGTTCCCGCAGGAAGTCGGTTTCGGCGTAGGTACTCTCATCGAAAGCCAGGTAGGATGACGGGTTTTCGAGGAGCATGCGCCGTCCGACCGTTTCCTGAACTTCGTGGATATGTTCAGCCACCCGTGCCAGCGTCTCGTCTGTATACGGAAGCGGTAGGAGGTCGTTGTAAAATGACGTTTCGTGGGTCGACCACGCCAAGTGTTCGGAAAAACTTGCAGGCTTCACCCACTGGCAAAGCGCCTTGAGCCGGGCGAGGTGCTCCGGATCTAAGCGGCCTTCGCCGCCGATGGAGAGCCCCACACCATGTACGGAGATCGGGAAGCGCTCGACCAGGTGGCGCAGCTGAGCCAGTGGACGGCCGCCCTGTCCCATGTAGTTCTCGGCATGAATTTCCAGCCACGTGACCGCCCCCGGATCGGCTAGAATGTCCGAAAAGTGCTCGGCCTTGTAGCCGACGCCGGGTGTCGGCGGCAGCTCGTATGGAGATCCATCCCTCGTGTCGAGCATCGGTGTCCCTCTGTCATGGACGAGGCCCCAGAGAGGGGCCCCGACTATTGGCCAGCGTTTAGGCGGGCAAATCGCGGGTCAGTTCTTCAAGGGAACCTTCGCGCGGCGTGCCATCGGCCATGGTGGGCAGCTCGATCTCGGTGCATGTCCCTGCATCGACGAGCGTCCAGGCATTGCCCTGATAGTCGACCGTTGACGTGCCGGCGCAGGTCGTACCCGGGCCCGCCGCACAGTCGTTCTTGCCAGCGAGAGAGACGCCATAGCACTTTTCCTTGCCTTGGGCATGGACCGGCGTGGTCATCGAGGCGGCAAGGGCGGCGGCCACGGCGCCAGCAACGGCGAGGTTTTTGGTGTGGATCGACATTTGAGTTCTCCTTCAAAGCTGAGGTCGCGAAGTTTGAGGTTAGTTTAGGTGGTTTGGCGCCCAGCATCTATGTTAACTGCCACATCTCATGCACTTGTCAGAAGATGTAACAAAGCGCAGAGGGAACGACGCCGCCGACGTTACTGCTGCGTCGGCGCCGTGGATGTGAAGTCCGGGATCGAACGATCCGAGGCTTCCGTTCCTTCCAGATCATTCCAATTTACCGTGGCGATTGAGATATTTCCCGGAATGTCCTCCTCCCAGAACCCCACAACGTTCTTGGTGATGTTGAGATAGAGCTTGTCGTCGACGATCCGCCATAGATTCGGGTTCCCCGGCACCTTTCCGCCCTTCGCCACCCCATAGGCACAATGGCCATCGTACTGCGGGACGTAAGTCTCGGGGCTCTCAAGGAATGTGTCTCGATTGGCCTCGCTCGAGAACGCGAACGTTGCCCCATTGTAGTCGGCTGTTATGTCGGCGCGTCCCGGCACGCCAGCGGGCTGCGCGTCGCCCACGGGTGCTTGTTCAAGGCCAAAG
>JBCCKB010000303.1:0-3251 GCA_039027595.1 Pseudomonadota bacterium
GATTGCGGAGCAAAGCCTTGGGGACCGAGGCCGGCGTGTCGGCGGCAACGGGGAACCTGATATCGGTTAGGTCCTCGGGGATGCAGGTACACCGCTTAACTGGGCCTCGCGCGCACATGGTTGGCCGGCTTGGCGATGCGGCCAATTCCGGCCAACCATGTGCGCGCGAGGTCCAGTTAAGCGGTGCACGTGCATCCCCGAGGACCCAACCGATATCAGGTTCCCCGTTGCCGCCGACACGCCGGCCTCGGTACCCAAGGCGTTGCCCCGCAATCCGGCACCAATGGCGCAAGGTTTGGACGACGTCGCAGAATGCTCGCTAGCAGTCTCAGAAGGTGAGAGCGCCGACGAAGATGAGACGTGAAGGACATGGGTCTCGTGTCGACCGTCTTCCGAGTTAAGTTGGGCGGCATGTTGGCCACTCCTGGCATCTAGCGCGGGGCTCTTACTTTGTATGCAAGACGCGCCAGGCGCGATCCCTAGGGCTATAGCGCCGCCCCAGAGGATCCGATCTGGTTTAGCACCATTTCTCTGACACTGGGCGTATTTGGCCCGCCCCTCAAGAACACGGTCGTCATGGTCGCGCGAGTGCCGCCCGGCGTGATTGGTGGACCGTCACTGCTCGTTTGCGCTGCATTCAAGCGACACGGATGGGTAATGAATTGGTGAGCAGACGCCTGCGGGGCGAGTGAGCACGATTTGCCGGATCAAACTCCACCAAGAGGGTCTCGCGAGGGACGACACCTCCGAGCTTGGATGAGCCAAGCTCGGCATCGCCGGTAGTGTCGGGGCGGGGGACACCTGATCAACACATCGACGATCTTTGATCAGATCCTGGCCCCGTAAGCACGCAGACGAGTAGCTCGACCAAGTTTTGGCCGAGACACGCGCTTATCCAACCGATTGCCGAGCGCGCCTGTCCTCTTCGAGAGGCAACGCCGCCATGAAGCGCGCCGTCAAGCGCAGTGCAATCGTGTCGGTGCGCGGCATGTTGGAAACTGCCCGCCCAGCACTGGCCGTTGGCGTGCATCCATCTCAGCCCGGGGTCGCGGCCCCAGACCTCAGGGATGATATGCCTTGATCACGCGGTTCCAGCAGGTTGGCCAAGCGCAAGAAGCCACATGGGGGCGTTTTGAGCATGTCCTCCGTCTGCGCCTTGTCCAGCAGCGGTTCCCCCAACGGCCGGGGCACTACGTGAGTGCAGGGCATGGTGGGCAATCAGGGCCAGCCCAGAAGCTTAGGGCTGCAACACCGTCCTATTTTTCCTCGAACAGGTCCTGCTGTCCGGGCGGTTCTGGGGCCTGAAGGCCGAGATGAGCCCAAGCCCTGGCCGCCAGCATCCTTCCCCGCGGCGTCCGCTGGATCAGGCCTTGCTGAAGCAGGTAGGGCTCGATCACCTCCTCGATCGCGTCGCGCGCTTCCGACAGCGCGGCGGCGATCGTCTCCACCCCGACGGGACCGCCTCCATAACTCTCGGCGATCAGAGCAAGATAACGCCTGTCGGCACCATCGAGCCCGATCGCATCAACGCCAAGCCGGTTCAGGGCACCATCTGCAAGCGCCCGCGTCACCCGCCCGTCACCTTCGACAAGCGCGAAGTCGACCACCCTCCGGAGAAGCCTACCGGCGATCCGGGGCGTCCCTCGCGCCCGGGCAGCGATTTCCTTCGCACCGGCGTCCTCGGCCGGCACCCCCATGAGCCCGGCACTTCGCCGAACAATCTCGTGGAGCTCGGCGACCGAGTAGAATTCGAGCCGGGTCGGGATCCCGAACCTGTCCCGCAACGGTGTCGTCAGAAGTCCGAGCCGGGTCGTGGCCCCAACAAGTGTGAAAGGCTGGAGCTCGATCCGAACCGTGCGCGCCGCCGGGCCTTCGCCGATCACCAGATCAAGCTCGTGGTCCTCCATCGCCGGGTAGAGCACTTCCTCGACGGCCGGGTTCAGCCGGTGGATCTCGTCGATAAAGAGCACATCGCGGGCCTCGAGATTTGTGAGGATCGCGGCCAGATCACCGGCCTTTGCCAGAACGGGTCCGGAGGTCATCCGAAAGCCCACCCCAAGTTCCCGAGCAATGATCTGGGCGAGCGTCGTTTTTCCCAAGCCGGGCGGGCCGTAGAACAGCACGTGATCCATGGCCTCAGACCGGCGTCGCGCGCTTTCGATAAAGACCGCGAGATTTGCCCGGGCTTCAGCCTGGCCGATAAACTCTTCGAGCATCTGCGGACGCAGTGCGCGATCGAGATCTTCTGGGCGCGGTTCCGGGCGAAGTGTCGGATCGGGCTCGCTCATGACACTAGCCTTTCGGTGCCATGCGCTTCAGCGCGGCCTTGATCAGTTCGGATATGCCTGCCTCGGGGGCATCACCCAACGCCTCTGCCACCGCCGCGGCCGCTTCGCCAGGCGCATAGCCCAGATTGGCCAGCGCCGAGAGTGCCTCTGCCTGGGCAGCCGGCGGCGCGGCAGGGGACGCCACCATCCTGGCCGCTTCAACAATCGGATCAGCATTGGCCAGGGCCATCACCCCAGGCGCCTTCTCCTTTAGCTCGTTGACGACGCGCTGGGCGATCTTGGGGCCGACACCCGGGGCGGCCTTGACCGCGTGCCAGTCGCCTAAGGCAATGGCGCGTGAAAGTCCGTCGTCCCCAAGCGTTCCAAGGATCGCCATAGACGCCTTGGCGCCCACGCCCTGCACGCTCACCAGGAGTCGATGCCATTCCTTCTCGGCGAGCGTCAGGAAGCCGAAGAGTTGCAACAGATCCTCGCGAACAAGAAGCTCGGTATGGAGCGCCACGACCTCGCCCACACTCGGCAAGGCCGCCATCGTGCGGTCTGAGACATGAACGACATACCCAACCCCGCCCACATCGATCACCACATGGTCGCCGCCGCGATGGGCGATCTTGCCCTTCAGCCGCCCGATCACCGGCCTGCTCCAAGCGCCGCCCGCACCCGGGCCGAGGTTTGGCTGTGGTGCGCGTGGCAGATTGCTATGGCCAGGGCATCGGCGGCGTCCATCCCCGTCACCTGCGCTCCGGGAAGCTGCATCCGCACCATGTGTAGAACCTGTTCCTTGGCCGCATGGCCAACCCCGACCACGGTCTTTTTGACCGCGTTGGGAGCGTATTCGCCCACCTCTAGGCCCGCTTCGGCAAGGGCAAGAAGCGCGACACCACGCGCATGTCCAAGCTTGAGGCTCGCTGCGCCATCCTTGTTCACAAATGTTGCCTCGACCGCGGCTGCACCGGGCCCGTA
>JBCCKB010000304.1:0-3225 GCA_039027595.1 Pseudomonadota bacterium
ACGTGAGGGACAGGGCGGGCGCCTTTCGGCGCCCGTTTTTCTCTTGTTGTCAGCACATGTCCCAAGCCCCTCCGATGTCCAAGTGATCCGCCCATGCCGCCCTATCCAGCCCTGGGTTTCTGTGATATCCCCGCGTTTTGTTTGACTAAGGAATTTAGTGATGAATGTTCTTCTCGCGGCGATGGCGTTTGCCGTCATGATGATCATCTTTTCGACCTTGGTGACCGGGCTGACCGAAACCTACCTCCGCCTGACAGCCAAGCGTCCGCGCGTGTTGGCCGACTCTGTTTTGGAGTTTCTCAGGAACGACCCGAATGTCCGAGCCCATGTCAAGCGCCTGTTGGTCGCGGCACCTGCGGCCGTCGAGGCGCCCCCCCAAGGGGCGGATGCACATCAGAAGGATCCGGCGGAGAAGATCCTAGAGGACGTCCGGGATGCGTTGACCGAAAACAAGGCGCTTCCCCAGGCGGGCGGGATTGTCGAGAAATGGCGTAACTTCAGAAGCCTGTTTGTCCGTGACCAGGGGATAGACCGCGTGGATACCCTGACCACGTATTCCTTCTTGCAGCGCCTCGCTCCCACCGATCTTGGCAAGGCGGTGGCCAAGGCGGGCAATGAATACGTTCTGCGCGCGCTCACCATGGGTTTTGAGCGTTATGTGGCCGCCAGCAACGAGATCTTTCGCAAGCACGCACAAGCGGTCACGATGGTTCTCTCGATTTTGCTGGCCTACGGGATCAATATCGACGGTGTCCGGCTTTTCCAGCACTTTCTTGAGAACCCAGAGGCCAGCGAAGCGCTGATCGGCGAAGCCGAGGAGATCCAGGCCGCCAATCAAGAAGCGTTGAAGGACCTGAAAGCCGCGCTTGATGACCTTGTCGATGAGAACGCAACGGGCGCGATCGAGGAGCCGCCGGACCCCGAGACGGACGGAGCCTTCGACGATCTGATCGAAGCGATCAATGAAACCCAAAGAAGCGTCTCCGAGCTCACGCGTGAACGGGGGCTGCCAATCGGCTTTGACTACTATCCCTATGGTGACGAAGACTGCCCGCTTGGCCGCGACGATTGCGGGCATGTCGCGTTCTTTCAGTGGGTGCTCTACACGCTTTTCGCCGGTGTTCTCATCGGTCTGGGCGGTCCGTTCTGGTACCGCGTTTTTTCGGCGCTCTCGCATGTGGCGCAGCTCCTGCGCGCGGTCAGGGGCGATGTGCGTCAGGAGACCATCTCCGATACCGATGGCGACACGGATCAGCAGGTGGCGTCGAAATCACTGATCAATGCGATGCAGAATGACCCGCCCGAGGACCTCAAGCTGATGAAGTTCTTTCGGGCGGCGGCCGGGCTTGATGCGGAGACGGGTCAGGATCTTGCCGGCTAGGGTCGCGTGCCCAAGGCCAGCATGCCCGAGACGCAAGAATGGACCCTAGCCGCGTCGTTCAGATGCAAACGGGGCATGGAGGCCGGGCTCCTCGGGATCGCCCGAGGGGCGGTCTTCCCGGCCGTGCTCGTCGGGTGTCGCGTGAGCGACATCCTGGACATCATAGGGCAGGTCATCGAACCAGCGGTTCGCGCTCGCGAGCGCCACGGCCTGGAGAATGGTTTTGACGCCAAGTTTCGAGCGGATCGAGGCTTGCAGCGACTTGTTCGACCCATAGCCCGGGGTCACGGAAAGCGCGTCCTGTGGATCATCGCCAGTCACCAGGAGGTGGAGGAACCGCAGCTCGGCCGCGCTTAGGGATGGGTTCGAGGGTTGCGAAATCCGCGCGAGGTAGACAAAGGCCTCGGCCCCGATCTGCGCAAGACAGAGCGCGTCGGTTGCGTTGAGCGCGAGGGTTTGGCGGAAGGCGTCCGCGCTCCTTGAAGAGGCAAAGCTCACCCCAATCCGCGTTCCGCTCGAGAACGAGAACGCCTGGCAAAGCCCATTCCGTCCAACGCCATGTGCTTCCGCGTCCTCCCAGAACGCCTCGGTCATTGGGTTGTCCGTTGACAGGTCGTGAAACGAAAATGCGGTGTCACAGGTCTGGGCATGCGCCACGACCGGATCTTGGAATTGGTAGCTTTTGGTCTGGTAGCGTTCGACCCACTCAAGCGGGTAGGACGTGCTGATCCGTGTGCGGAACGCGACCCCATCCCCCTGGCGGAGGACGAAGATCGTGGCGTGCTGCATGCCGCATTGCACCGCCACGCTCCACATGAGCTTGGAGAGGGCTTCGAGATCGGTGCATTCGACAATCTCGTTGGCCAGATCCTCCAAGACAGGGGTTCGGAAGGAGTAGAATTCGCGATCCTCGATCAAGGAGATGATCCGCCTGAGGTCGCGGTGAGTCTCCGGGGTGTGGCCACCGCTGCCGTCCGTCGCCTCATCGAGCACGGCGCGTACCCAATGTCGCATCGTTCTCCCTCCGTTTGTCGAAAATTATATGAATTTCATTAAGTTAATTCGGCGTAAACTCTGGATGGGCAAGGCGCGGGGCGGGCGGCATCAGATTAACTTGTTCTAATTTTGTTCTTGTGCGTTCCCGTTGTTGCATGCTCGTTTCCTAAGGAAATCCGATGTTCCACCTTTGTTCTAAACCTGGCAGGCACTTCGCCTGCTGGTCGGTTGTGTTAACTCCCATTGCCGGTGTCTTACGGAGTCTTGGCCATCCAACGCTGCCCGCAAGGCCTCCGCGTTAACGATGAGATTTCCTAAAATTTATTCAAAATCATAGGCTTATACTTCGGTTTACCAAGGACGATCGAGCGTCCCTTCCGTGTCATGCGGAGGGAAACATGGACCAGATCATTGCGACGAAATCGGAGCTCGGGGCGCCGCTTGTACAGTCGCTCTTCCAAGACCGGCGCGCCCAATTTGTCGATCGGCTCGGATGGGACCTCTGCGTGAGCCCGGAGGGACTGGAGATCGACGAGTACGACAACGAGCGCACGACATTTCTGGTGGTGCGTGAAGGCCAACGCCACGTAGGGTCTTGTCGAGTCCGTCCGGCGGCGGCGGGCACCATGCTGATTGACCATTTCAGCCAGATCTTTCCGGGCGCCGCGGCGTTCCTGCACGGGCAGGCCGGCGCGCTGTGGGAGCTAACGCGGTTCTGCCGCTCCCCCAATGCCGGGCAGGATGAGGCGCGCGAGATGCTGGTGCATTTGGCGGAGATGCTCGACGATTTCCGAGATGCGAATTCGATCACCGGGTATGTCGCGGTGGTCTATCCCGAGATCGGGCGG
>JBCCKB010000305.1:0-3201 GCA_039027595.1 Pseudomonadota bacterium
ATTCTCTGGCTCAAGAACGAAGTTGATCCACTTGTAGGCAGCATCGTCCGCTTGCCCCTTCGCGGGGATGACAAAGGTGTCGATCCAGGTCAGCGCACCAGTCTCGGGCGGGACGAACACAATGTTGCTGTTCTGATCGTAGAGCCGGTAAGCCGTCGAGTCCCACGTCTCCGAGGCCACGATTTCACCCGAGAGCATCATCGCCGATAGATCGTCGCCGCCTTGCCAGTAGGCTTTAATGTTGGACTTGCACTCGATCAGCCTGTCCGCGACGCGGTCGAGCAAATCCTGGTAGGCGTCAAGATCGGAATACATCGCGAAGGGATCTTCGCCCATGGCGAATGCCGTTCCGAGTAGGATCGTCCGTCGCAGCCTCATGGAGGTCTTGCCCGCATAGGCGGGATCGCAGAGGTCGTCCCAGCCGGCAAGGTCTGGTGCCACGGTCATATCCGCCATGAGGCCGGATGTGCCCCACTGGTGCGGTACGGCGTAGACGTCACCATCAATCGTGGTGTTTGCCTTAACAGACTCCAAATGCACCGAAGACATGGGGTCCAGGTTGATCTGTGAGAGATCCAAAGGTTTGTAAATGCCGTACTCAAGCTGGGCGGCGTAAATGCGGTCATGGCTCGGCTGGGCCAGGTCAAAGCCCGCACCGCCGGTGGCGCGCAGTTTGGCGATCATCTCCTCGTTGTTGGAGAAGGTCACCTCGACGGTGATGTCAGGGTATCGCTCCTCGAACTTCTGGACGAGCTCTTCCGGCGCGTAGGATCCCCAAGTCAAGAGCCGAAGGGTCTCCGCCGACACCGTGGTCGCAGTTAGAGCCGTCGCCGCCAAGAGACCAAAAAACAGAGAGCTTTTCTTCATGTTGTTTCCCTCCACAGGATTTGATTCGGATCCGACATGCGGCCCGATACGGGAACTCTAGGGAACTTTGCCTGGCTTGTCCCGGATCGACCAAGGGTCGGTTTGACGCGCTTGTTCTCGCGGCTCAATTGGACCCTTTTCAGGCGCGCTGCGAACGATCGCGAGCTTCCGGATGCACTCGGGTTTGTGGGCGCTATGGCCCGTGTGTTTGCTAAGGCGGTCCTAGGACCCAAACCGGAAGTGCCAATGCGAGACAACTGTACTTAGCGGCGGCCGAGAGAGCTCGCGCGCCAAGACTTGATGCCTCGCGTGCAGGGAACTCCGCTTGGAGCGTCTTGGGGTGACCCTGTCGCGGTGGACCCAGGGCCCATCGACCGGTCTGCGCGGCGCCCGGATGGGCCGACGGCCTCCATAAAGCGGCGGACCACTTCAGTGGGGGACGGCTGTCTTTTCATCAGCCAAATTCGTGGATGTGTAAGGTGGGCATACAGGATGCGGAGTTGCCCCGTGGTGAACCCCTGGCGGCGTGCATCATCCCCTCGCGCAGTGCGCTTGAGCCTGAGGCCTCGGACGACACTCTTGGCGATAATGCCCTTGCCTACGGCCCAGCCAAGGAATTGCTGCTTGCACCCTAGACAGACACCCTTAGAGCGCGCAGCGACGCGGTCCAAGAGAGACTGTTCAGCGCCGGAGAGGAGCCGTGACAGCCTTGCGGTCGGCCGAGGGCATCGGGTTCTGAGCGAAAGCTCGAGGGATCGGGGGCCAGACGTAGAAAATGGCGTGCCGAGAAGTACATAGGTAAGCAGCGAGGCGCATGGGCGTTTGTCCCACCCTTGTGGCCCACTAGCGGTTTCGCAGCTTAAGTCATTGGTTTTTCGGAGAATGGTGGGCGACCTTGGAATCGAACCAAGCGTGAGTCGCCTCGAGGGAGTTACAGTCCCCTGCCACACCTTGCGGCCTGTCGCCCACGCGCGCCGGATAGACCTGGTGAACGCTGCACGTCAACAGAAAAATCCGCACCCGCCCTTGCACAACCGCTGAGGGCGGCGCCTAGTTGCGCCCGAAAACGGAGATTGACGATGAAGAAGCCCGACTGGGTGATTGAGAAGGAGCGTGCTCGGCGGCGGCGGGAGGAGGCTAGCCTATGGCTCTTCGGGCTCCACGCGGTTCGTGACGCGCTCCTCAATCCCGCGCGCGAAAAGCGGCGCCTTGTGGTGACCAAGAACGCGCTTGATCGCTTGGGGGAAGCTCCGGCCCTTGCGTCCATCGCGCCCGAAATCGTCGATCCACGCAAGTTCCCGGCGCCTCTTGATGCAGGCTCCGTGCATCAAGGTGCGGCTTTGGAGGTGTTGCCGCTTGGTTGGGGAGGTGTGTCGGAGGTCGCCATGGCGCGGGGAAAGGCATCGGTCGTTGTTTGCCTTGACCGGGTCACCGATCCGCACAATGTCGGAGCCATTCTACGTTCGGCCGAGGTGTTCGGCGCCTCGGCGCTCATTGCACCCGCACGCCACTCCGCGCCCGAATCTGGAGCTCTCGCGAAATCAGCATCCGGCGCCTTGGAAAGGCAGCCCTATCTTCGGGTGTCAAATCTCGTGAGGGCGATGTCAGGGTTGCGCGACATGGGATTTGTTCTGCTTGGACTTGATGGGGGCGCGGAGATGGAGCTGGCGGAGGGGATCACACTTGCCGTGGATCAGCCTCTGGCGATTGTTCTTGGCGCCGAGGGGCCCGGACTGCGGGAAAAGACCCGGCAAACCTGTGACCATCTCGTCCGAATTGGCGATGCGACGGGCTTTGGGTCGCTCAACGTCTCAAATGCTGCCGCAATTGCATTATATGCTGCCTGCGCCACGAGAGGATCGCCACTGTGACACTGCGCAAGATCGCCACATGCTGCTATTGCGGCACGCGCGCCACCTTGGTGCTATCGGGAAAGGACCGACACGAACTTGCGTGTTCGAATTGCGGCGCACCGCTCCATGATCTCAAAAAGCTCCCATCGGCCCATCCAGGAAAGCGTGAGCTCGTCAAACCATCAAATGTGCGCTCCTCTCGCGATCTTCGCCCGCCAAGGGAACGCAAACGGAAGAAGCGGAAACCCCGCAAGTCGTTTGGTCGACGGTTTTTTGAGGAGGCGTTGGACGTTCTGGAGGACATTCTGGACTAACCCCAGAAGGATCGCCAAGAGCACAGCCGATCACGGTTCCGCCAAGTCCTCTGGTCCGGAGAGGTGCTTGAGACAATCTGTATCGCGGAAACCGATACGTTGAGAGGTTGCGATGCTGACACGACGACAGATCCTGACGACAACCGCCGCGGCCGTTCCGGCGGCGG
>JBCCKB010000306.1:0-3084 GCA_039027595.1 Pseudomonadota bacterium
ACGTCGGGTCGTGCCGCTATCGCTGCCTCGTCCGTCAGCGGCTTGTAGCCTTCGTAAGCAGTAATCGCGTTCTCGCCACCCGCCAGGCGGATGATCCCGTCTGCCGCCGTGTCCGTCCCAGACGCGAGGATCCGTCCGCCTTGCATCGACAGGATAAACATAACCCGCTTTCCGTCGCCGTTGGCCTCTGAAACCGCCGCAGTCAGATCCTGCTCGATCTTGTCAGCGAGTGTCACACCTTTTTGCGGCACACCGAGGGCGTCGGCGACCGCCAAGATCTTGGCTCGCACAGCGGCTGGATCGTACCCATCGGGCACAGTCACGAATGGAATGCTCGCCGATGTCAGCACGTCGATTGCTTCAGGTGGTCCCGCGTCATCCTCGGCAATGACCAAATCCGGCTCAACCGAAAGGACGCCTTCGGGTGACAACGCTCGGAGATATCCCACATCGGGAAGCTCTTCCACCTCGGGCGGAAAGCTTGATGTCGTGTCGCGCGCAATGAGACGCTCAGACTCTCCAAGCGCATATACGATCTCGGTCACCGAACCGCCAAGCGAAAGGATTCGATCCTGGGCGTGTACTTTAACACCGACCCCGAGGGCCATGAAAAGCAAAAGAAGTCGGCCAAACATTAGGAGCTCCCAGTCACTGCAATTGTGGAACTTTGGCTCGCGCCCGTCTCAGGCACTTGCTCGTGTCGCGCACGTGATCAAGGATCGACCGCCCCGCCCGCAGCCCATTTCCTACTGAAAAAGTCGGCATTACGCAATTCATCAAAAACAAACTGAGACATCATCGGCCATTCACTTGTGCACCAAACGCTAGATAAGAAAACCCGAGGTCTTGGCGCCTCAACCCTGCGCAACCCAGTGTATTGAAGCCAAAGCATTTTTGCAGGCTTGCGGGCAACTGCACGATCACGACCCGCACATGTTGGACCAGGGCCTCATGCGCGGCGCAACACGTGGCGCCACACCCGAAACGGCGCAAGAAATCGCGAAGATCGGCATCTGAGTCCGAGCGTAACCACCGCACCGGCAACACACAAAGCAGCGCCATCTTTAGGCGCGTTTCGCGTTTCCAGGCTCAATGATCTTGTGGCCCCGTGGAAACGCGCGCGCCTCGCGATATCGCCCAAAAGCGCCAGGGTAACGCAATTGCTGCAACCACAAGCCCCAAAGTATATCCAAGCCATATTCCGACCGCTCCCACCTCGAGCGTGAATCCCAGGACGAAGCTCGCGGGGAGTGCCAGGGGCCAGTAAGCAACAAGGGTGATTAGAGTGGGTCGGGTCATATCGGACATGCCTCGCAAGCCGCCAAGGGCCGTGCCTTGAATACCGTCGGCCACCTGAAGAAGCGCCACGATGATAAAGAGGGTCACGGCGAGATCGATGACGGCGGGATCGTTTGACATCGCCTCCGCCATAGTTCGGCCGAATGTGACAAAGAGAACCGCCGCCATGCCCTGCCAAAGCGTCACCAAGGCGAAGGCGGATTTGAGAATAGGCCTGAGCCTTTCTCTGCTCCCTGCCCCAAACGCCTCGCCGATGCGTATGGACGCGGCCCCCGCCATGCCCAGAGGGATCATGTAGGCAAGCCCTGCCAGTGCATTGACGATCTGATGCGCCGCCAAGGCCTCGGCGCCGAGCCAGCCCATCATCAGACCGACAATGGCGTAAGCGCCCCCTTCGCCCGCGTATCCCAAGCAGAGGGGGAGCGCGTCCTTCAGCTGAGCTCTGACGTCCGACCAGGCCACCGTGACGCTCTGGCGAAACTCCCGTAACCCGGCTGCGCGCGACAGAACGAGCAATGCCGCTAAAAGCGAAACACATTGCGAAAGAATGCTCGCGAGACCGGCGCCCAAAACCCCGAGGCCCAGAACATGTATGAACAGGTAGTTGGCCGGAACGTTGAACAGGACCCCGAGGTAGGACAAGCCGACCGCGCTCCAAGGCCAATCGACGGCGTCGAATAAGGCCTTCGTTCCGAAGAACAGCGTAAACGGGACCATCCAAAACGCCATGGACAGCCAGTAGGGCAGCAAGACTGCCAGCACCTCCTCAGGCTGGCCCAACGGGCCCAAGAGCGGGTAGATCCCCACCATGATCAGCGCGGCAACGCCGCCGCCGAGAAAACAAAGCAATAATCCGCTTCGTAAAGCCAGGGCCACGCGCCCTGGGTCGCCAGCGCCCCTGGCTTGGCTGATCTGAACGGAGATCACCGTGACGACGCCCCAGAGCGCCGACACCAAGATGATGAGCACCGCGGTTGTCACACCGGCCGCTGCCAAAGGCACCGTGCCCAGGGGGGAGATCATCGCTGTGTCGATCACACCGATCATTAACGCAGCCGAAAGGCCGACCATCAGTGGTACGGCCAAACGTATCAGCGGCCAGAATTCCGCGCGCATCGACGCGGTTGGTGGAGACGTATCAGTTGTCATGGGTCACCTGCCAAGCGAAAGCCTGACACTAAGGTCGCTAGGAAGAGCGCACGCTCCGGTCGAGACAGGGCATCAGCCCTTCGACGGCGAGTCCATTGACGTGATCCTTTTGGTTGCAAAATCTGGGCGGACACTTAGACATAGATGCCCTCTACGTCCAGGCGTGACGTGCGGTATCCGGACTATTCAGCCTGAGAGAGTTGATTACCATCTCCCGGAAGTGGACTTGTCTATTCTGAATGAAAGAACCGGCGGCTGCCAAACGAGAGAAACCTGAAACGGTGATTCCAATCCGTGCCGAGCGCAGCTCCTTCACAAGGCTCTTCCGTGCGTTCACTGCGAAAATGCAGGTTTGTGGGAGGTTCCAGGCCGTGCGATCAGGTCTAGCTGACGTGCTCTCCTCGACGGCCTAGCCGCCGGTGCACTTAGCATATCGTCTTCTGGCCCAGAGAGAACGAGAATGAGCCAGAGGCCATCTTGTGTCCGACCCGGATTGGTAAATCCACGAACTTGCCCATCAGCCCAACGCCAAGCTCTTCTGTGAAGTGATGAGGTAGCCGCTTGTGACCTTGAGCGCCCACTAAGATAAGCGGGCATGAGGGCTCTCAAACGAGGATCCGGATCCTCTCTGGCGGG
>JBCCKB010000307.1:0-2922 GCA_039027595.1 Pseudomonadota bacterium
CAAACGCGAAAATCAAACAGCAATACAGCAGAAAATCTTTAGCGATCCACATCGCCAGCTCCCAATCCTTAAGATGGACCCAGTGCCGATGGACCAACATGGTCCTGCGCCCACCACTCTTTACGCGCAGACATCGGCACGCACCGGGGCCGACACCCACGCACCGCCCATAGCACGAATGGCCGCTGCGGCGGGCATGGAACGCCCGATAACCTGACGCTTCCGAATTAACCATGTTTCAGTGCGCGGACTGTTCACAGACCGTGACAAATGGGTTTCTTCCACCGAGCAGCTTGTCTGCGGCGGGTTTGGAACCTCTTGGCGTTTGTTCGCGGCCGAGCAAGAAGCAGACGCATCGTCCGCCGGCCACGCAGAAACAACAGTTGGTGCAGAGGCGTTGTTCGGCTATCTTTGATGGTGCGGTTATAGCCACGAAAGAAGCCATTAACCCGATGCCTACCAAGTTGCTTTTCGCAAGCGATCCTGACGCGCGTGCGCTCCCGTTCTCCCTCTCAAGTGCCGCGAGATACGGTGTGCATGTCGTTACTTTTGAGTTCAGCTTCGTCACAGCGACACGATCCGGACGACGTGTAAGGCGCCCTGCAGACAGCACCCTTCGGCGCGAGCTTTTCGCCGCCACGGACTCCATGAGCGGCCCTGGTCGCTTTGTTCTTGGTGGAGAAGGACTTGGCGCAGATGTCGCGGCCCAGGTTGTCGAGATGGACGCCAACCCGCGGATCGACGGTCTGTTCTACCTTAATCCAACCTTTCAGACGGTCTCTGGGTCGAACCGGCGGCTGTGGAAGCAAAGCAGGCTGAGCGAATTGAAGGCGCCGACGCTTACCGTCTTTTCGAAGGATGAGGATGGTCAGCCGAGCCCAACCGTTAAAGCAAAGGAAATGTCGTGGCTTCTTGCGGACGGGGTTGAACGACCGGTGATACGAGAGACGCGGTCGCGAGACGCCGATGTCGGAGAGGCAATCCTAGCGATGCTGGCCGGCTGGCTCCACCGGCGTGCCCACGCCGCTCCGTTCGTCCCGAGTTCGTAAATTGCTGCTCGGGAGGGACTCGGCGCAGCCCCCCCAATGATATCAGGCGGCGCCCGGGTTACCGATCACCGTTGTCGACACCGTCGTTGAATCGCAGCCGCTCCTTCTCCATCGCTGCGCGCCAATCCGCCCTGAGCAGGTCCATGCGGCGCGGGATCTTCTCGGTAAGCACCTCGCCCTCCAATATCCGCTCCGTCCGGAAGTACCGAAAACCCTGCCGAAGCTCACACCACGCCGCGACGATCCGGCCGTGGTCGCGATACCCAAGCAAAATAGGCCAGATCACCCGCGTCGTGCGCGCGTCCTTTGAATCCCGATAGGTGATGGAAATCTTGACGCGCCGCCGGATCGCGACACGGATGTCTGCCGCGTCGAGGGCTTCGGCTTGCTGATCGGCCGGGGCAACGCCGACAACCGGATCAACGAATGACGTCTCGAACCGCGCGGAGGCCACGGTCTCAATCTTGGTCAAGAGCTTCTCAGCCGCCAGGGCCAGCTCCGGCTCTCCTCGGGTACGGACCCATTGCGCGCCGAGGATCGCGGCTTCGATCTCATCCGACGTGAGCATGAGCGGTGGCATGTTAAACCCTGCCTCCAGCACGTACCCTACGCCAGCCTCACCCTGGATCGGCACGCGCTGCGCCGACAGCGCCGCGATATCGCGGTAGACCGTGCGTTTGGTGACACCCAGTTCCTCACCAATGGCCTGCGCGGACATCGGACCTTTCGCGCGTCTGAGGATCTCGATGATTTCGAACAGCCGGTCGCCACGCCGCATCCGCGCCTCCTGTCAGTCGTGACTACTATGCTGACACCATGCTGACAACACGCTGTCAGCATGGCGCCGCTATGGATCGGCCATCCAAGTGCGAGAGAGGGAAGAGACATGGCCATCAAGGGAAGCTGCGCGTGCGGAACGGTTCGGTTTGCGATCGAGGGCGCGCCCTCTGCAATGGGCACCTGCCATTGCTCACGCTGCCGAAAACTCGGCGCATCGACGATCGTTTTCGTCGAGCGGGGCCAGTTCCGGCTGTTGGATGGTGAAGACCGCATCGAAACGATCAAACCTGAACAGCCCTTCACCTACCATCGATCGTTTTGCCGGTCCTGCGGGACGGCGCTCGGCGAACCCCTGTCCCCGGACACGTCCTTCCCAATCAATGCGCAGTGCCTCGATGCCGACCCGGGAATTGAGCACTCGTTTCACGAATTCACCGAAGACCGGCCCAGTTGGGACACCTCATCCGGCTGAAACCCGTCCAAAGATGGAGATACTCAAATGAAGACGGTTTATGCGCTCTTCCTGTCAGGAATCCTGTTCGCAGCAGGCGCTTCGGCTGCGGACACACCTACAACCGACGACGCCATTCTTGCGATGGGGGCTTATGTTCCGACCGATGACATGGCGGCATCAAAGGCCTTCTATCGGATACTCTTCGACCGCCCGCCGGTGATCGCGCTTGAGGATTTCGTGGCCTTCGATATCGAAGGTGGCTGGTTCGCAATCGTGTCGCGCGCAAAATACGCGCCCGGCTCGGTGCCCGGCACCGGATCGGTTCCTTACCTTCAGTCCGCCAATCTTGAAGACCTGAGGACCCGTATCGCCCAGACCGGCCACTCGGTCCCCGAAATCATCGATGAGCCGGGCATTCAGCTTCTCAAGGTTGTCGATCCGAACGGACAGCTTGTCGAATTCTTCAGGCTCGAAGGCCAATGATGGACCGCGGTTCGGAAAAGTGCCTGGCAGCATAGGGTTTGAATCCACGGTACACGCTTCGTATCGTTGCCTTCATGGCCCGCATAAACTCAAGCATTCTCGCCTTTCGGGTCGCCGTTGCCGCCGAAGAGGGCGGAGATATCGAGGCGATCTTGG